>JANWIO010000152.1 GCA_025449835.1 Vampirovibrionales bacterium | reverse complement strand
CTTGGTCAAAATCCATGAAATGAACTTCTACTCGGGCTTGTGTCTGATCTCCAAAAGTGGGTGAAAGCCCAATATTGCAAAGTGCCGGTCTTTGGGTGAATTCTCCTTCAACCTGAGCCGTTCCCACATACACCCCTTGAGCGGGAACAAGCCTTTCAGGAGGCGTTTTAAGATTGGCGGTTGGAAACCCCAGTGTTTTTCCGCGTCCGACCCCTTTTTCAACCACCCCAGTGATTTGATACGGATGTCCTAAAAGTTGATTGGCCTTCTCCAAATCGCCATAACTCAGTAGTTTTCGAATGAGGGTACTGCTTACAATTTGATGATCGACCCGAACAGGTTCAATAATATCCACTTGAAAGCGATGCTGCTCTCCTTGGCGCTTTAAAAAGTCACCATCTCCCTGGCGTCCTTTCCCAAAGCGGTGATCATACCCCACACTGACTGCTTTCACATGAAGGGTATCGAGTAAGATGGATTGAACAAAATCTTCAGCGGTTTTGTTTTTGAGCTCAGGGGTAAAGTCGAGAATTAAGGCTGCATCAAATCCCATGGACTTAAAGGTCTCAATGCGTTCTTCTAGTGTTGAGAGGAGAGGGGTCGGGGTTTGAGAAATTATCGATTGGGGATGGTTTGAAAAGGTAAAAACCACACTGTTGAGGTGTTGAATTTTACTCACCCGAATGGCTTGCTCTAGTACCATATGATGCCCCAGGTGAATCCCATCAAACATCCCCATGGCGCAGGCCGAAGGGCCTAATTTTACAGCATCCAGATTTCTAAAAATTTTCATCCGGTTCACAAAATGTGTTTCTGATTGATGTTTTTATTTTACAACGATAATATTCCATTTTCATCCCAGGCTGGTAAAACAGGGGCTTATCGGTGGAGATTGGCTTAGGGATGAGCGTTGTTAATGAGTTTTGGCGTTGATGGAGATAATGAAATGCCATGGGGTGTTTCATAGTTCATTAAGTCTTCCTCAAAGCTTGTTCCATCAGGGGCATATTGTCCTTGGTGGGTAATGCTGTGAAAGCGGTAAAATAGGGCTGTTTTATCATGGCAAAGGCTTTGATCATCCTGAATCAGCTTTGCCAGCTTTTCTTGAAATAATCTATCGATGAATTGTGAGAGTTGACCGACCATCTCTTTTTTATCCATGGTTCCCCATTCTTGTTGCCATTCACCTGGTAGTTTGGCAACATTTATCTCACCGTTCAAGGTAATAGCAACTTGCTTTTTGGCTGTTTCAACAGGGGTTTTGGAAAGCGAGTATCTCTTTTCAAGCTTTACTTTTAAATAGCCCGGTTTACCTGGCATATCTTCTGCAACCAAAACCCGTGTAATTGCAGCGGGGGTTTTGCTTTCATAAACAGGATTTACAGGTTTTTTTGAGGCTGTTTTAGTTGTATTTCCTGTATTTTTATCGCTAGAAGGGGCTTCCGAGGGATGGCTGTTAACACCAGTATAATAACCAACGCCAGCACTCACGGCATAACTTGCCAAGGCGGAACCAATGGCCAGTGCTTTTAAGCGCGAGAAGCGACCAGCGGGTTTGGCAGGTAAACTGGTGTCAACATTTTCTGAATCCGATGGTTTGGATGATTCTGGCTCAGGCATCGGCGGAGCGGTTTCTTCCCCGGTGCATCCAAACCGAGTGGAAAAACGTGGGGATAACGGGGTTTGTGCAGGGCGATAAAGAGTTGAAATGGGGTTCATAAATGCTTTCCTCCTGTTGTGTTCCCAAGGCAAGTCGGTAGACTATTATGGGTTGTTCATCGGATGAATGCAAGCATTTTATGTAAAAAGAATTCAATTTTGAAACAAAAAATATACAACGAATAATGGAGCCCACCTTTTGCGTGGGTTCGTATGATAACGGGTATGAGAGACCCGTCTACCCCCCAAGCAAAAGCGCCATTACGGACGCGTCAAGCGCCAAAGCAAACGGCGTATAATGACATCGATCTGACTCGCTGGAAAGAATACGATGAGGTATCAACCGATAGCCTTTGGGTCATTCCTTCTCGGGAGCGTTCTGCTGGGCATAAGTTGGATTATCACGGCAATTGTGTGCCGCAGATATTAACCCAAATGCTGCAACGATACACGAAAACCGGCGAAACCATGGTGGATTTTTTCTTGGGTTCAGGCACATCTGCCATTGAAGCGCATCGTTTGGGGCGCCATTGTGTGGGCGTGGAAATCCAACCTCGGATGGCAGCTTACGTCCAAGAGAAAATTGATGATTTAGGGATTGGCGAAACCACTCGGATTATCACAGGGGATAGTACGGACAAGATTTGGACCGGCCGGAAAATCCGAAATGCCTTACAAGAATTTAATGTTGATCAGTGTCAGTTTGCCTTTTTACATCCCCCTTATGCCGATATTATCCAGTTTTCAAACCTGGAAAAAGATTTATCTAACGCCGGATCCACCGATGGATTTCTAGAGGAATTTGAAAAAGTGGCCAGCCTGGCTTTTGAGCTCCTGGAGAAAGGGCGTTTTGCAGCGGTGGTGATTGGTGATAAATACACCAACGGTGAACTCATTCCCCTGGGGTTTTATTGTATGGATCGGATGAATCGGGTAGGCTTTAAAACCAAATCGATTATTGTTAAAAACATGACCGGAAACGAGCGCGGCAAAGGGCGGACTTCTAATTTATGGCGGTATCGAGCCCTAGCCGGTGGATTTTACCTGTTTAAACATGAGTATGTCATTGTTTTCCAAAAGCCTTAAGCCCTGAAACGTTCCCAAAAAGAAAAAGCCTTTGGCTTTACCATTGGCTTTTAGTAGGAACTGCGTTGGATATGTAGGTTACTAGGTGAGGCTTAAGAGTCTGGAGTTAGTGATAAAGCAGGAGATCATGGTGTAAAGAGGGGGAGAATAGAATAGATGTTTTCGGGGGGCCGTTTGACCGTTGGAAAACTTCTATATTTTTAGTATAGGACCGAACAGGTCGGTTTTCGAAAAAGCCTTTAAATTTTTAATCCTTGTAAAAAAAATCTTAACTGTATCGCTTAATTAGACCAATAAAGCGTATTTTCACCCCTTAACTTTGCGTTAAAGGGTGAAAAAGGCTAATAATGGATGTTTTTGGATCTAAGAGGAGAGTTTTTGGCGTAATTGGGCTTCGTGTTCGGGAAACTGTTGCCCTACACTGCTGCCGTATTTCAATATTGTTGCTTCATCGAGCCCAGATAAAGCCGCGTAGCCGCTGGTACCATATAATATTAACAGTTGTCGAGTGGTTAGATCTTGATGACGCGATGTTGATTGGTTATTGTTTCCTGAAAACCGTTGTTGCGATGTTTGAAATGGGATTGGATTTGAACGATTTATTCCCGATAAACTCATTTTATCCCCTCCTGGTTATGGAACATTGTGGTCTGTAGTATGTTCATAAAATTCCCTCAATCCCATTTGTTGATAAAATGTGTGCAATTGTAAAGCAAATAGGATCAAATGCCATTATGCCATGGAGCGGGGAAGATCATGCGGGGAAAGAACGATTCAGTTTAAAATAAATATATTGTTATCAACAGAGAGATGAAGTCACTCAGAAACACAGAGAGGGCATTATCTATGTCAGGACACTCTAAATGGGCCAATATTAAACATCGTAAGATGGCACAGGATGCGAAAAAAGGCCAGGCTTATGGAAAATTTACCCGAGAAATCATTATGGCCACTAAGTTGGGAGGGCCGGATGTTACCGGTAATTTTCGACTTCGCACGGCTATTGAGCGGGCCAAAGCCGCAGGACTTCCCAATGACACTATTGAACGAGCCATTGCAAAGGGCTCTAGCAAGCTCTCTTCAGATAATATGGAGGAGATTAGTTATGAAGGGTATGGGCCAGGGGGAGTAGCTGTTTTTATTGAAGCCATGACCGATAATCGCAACCGTACAGCCGGGGATATCCGGAGCTATTTTAACAAGTATGGCGGAAACCTAGGGGAAAATGGGTGTGTTGGCTGGTTGTTTGAAGAAAAAGGACAGATCCAGGTGGCGCCGGAGGGGGTTACCGAAGAAGATTTACTCGAAGTCGCCTTAGAAAGTGGTGCCAATGATGTTCATTTTAATGAAGATGAACATCAATTTGAATTTTGGACCCCACCAGACTTATTAAATAGTGTATGCCAAGCGTTACAGGAAAAAAATATCCCGGTTCAATCGGCTGAAATTACCCGGATTCCGCAAAATACGGTTCAAGTGACTGAGGCCGAAATGGCCAAACCTTTACTCAAGCTTTTAGATCTGATTGAATCACATGACGATGTGCAAAATGTATATGCCAATTTTGACATGGAGGAAGCCCTGCTCGAGGAATGTTCACCCAATTAACCCCTGAAGCCCTCAATCAATTTCGGTCTTTATACTTTACCCTTGCTGCCGATTATCCCCATAGTGCGCTGCTTGATTCATGCGGCTGGGAAGGGAAAACAGGCGGCTTTTACTGCATGGGATTTGAAGCCCAAGAAACCCTCCAGTTAATCGATCAGCGATTGCTGCATAATGGGGAAGTCGTTCAAACCATTGATTCCAAGGCCACACTTTGGAGAGCCCTGGCCCAATATTTCCCCGTAGAGAATGCTCCTGAGCAAACAACCCCAGATCTTACAGGCTTTCGAAAGGGGTGGATTGGGACTTTAGGATATGAACTGAACCATCTTTTAGAACCTACCGTTCCCTACCGCTCATGTCAAAATCCTTTAGGGGATCTGTATTTTGTAAAGTTTCGCCATCTGATCCGCTGGTCTCCAGGCCATGGTGACTTTGAGCTGGTTTCGTCTGATGAACGTTGGGTTCAACGGATCACTGATATTTTGGCCCAAGGGGGTTTAGAACAATCTTTTTCGCCTACTTCTCCTGAGATGTCACTAAAACCAGTGCAAGTGTCTCTATCGCAAGAGGCTTTTGCACAACGGGTTGAATCCATTCAGTCAGCCATTCGGCAAGGGAACTTATATCAAGCCAATTTATCCCTACGATTTGAGCAAGAGGACGTATCTCCCACTGTTTTACCGTATTTGTATCACGAGTTGGTGACTCGGAATCCTTCCCCTTTTTCAGGGATCTTTTGGACCCCTGAAGGGGTAGTGGTGTCGAATTCCCCAGAGCGCTTGGTGAAATATAATACAAAGACCAACCGGTTAGAAACCCGACCCATTGCAGGGACTCGAGGGCGTGGAAAAACAGCAGCAGAGGAGCGGGCCATTGCGGCTTGTTTACAAACCGATGACAAAGAACAGGCAGAACATCGAATGCTGGTGGACTTAGAGCGTAATGATCTGGGCCGAGTCGCTATGCCGGGCTCTGTTCAGGTTGTAGAATTGGGGGAATTAGAACGCTACTCCCACGTAACCCATATTGTAAGCCAGATTGAAGGCCAAAAGTTACCCAATAAAACAGCTTGGGATATTTTAGAAGCCTTTTTCCCTGGGGGCACCATTACAGGATGCCCCAAAATTCGCTGTATGGAAACGTTGCATCACTTGGAACCGGTTCCACGGGGATTGTATACCGGCAGTTTGGGATACCTTGACGTTAGTGGTAATCTGGATTTTAATATCTTGATTCGCAGTCTCTTTCACTGGCCGGATAACCGTCTTCATTTTCATGCCGGTGCTGGAATTGTTGCAGATTCAGTCCCGCTGTGGGAATATCGTGAATGTTTGCGTAAAGCCGAAGTGATTCAAGGAGTTTTGAGTAATGAACCTCTCCCAAACCATGCATGACACCGTTATTTTTACCCAGGAAGATATTGAAAGAACCTTAAAACGTTTGACGCATGAACTTTTGGAAGCCAACCAAGGTTCTCAAGAGCTAGTTTTGATTGGTATTTTAACCCGTGGAAAATATTTGGCTGAGCGTATTGCAGCACTCATTGAGTCTTTTGAAGGTGTTAAAGTGCCCCAGGGGGTTGTGGATATTACCCTTTATCGGGATGATACCAACCGTACCTTTAAGGAGGCTCAACAAAGCCAGATTCCCGTGGATATTACAGGGAAACGGGTGGTTTTGGTAGATGATGTGATTTTTAGCGGCAGAACCATTCGGGCGGCTTTAGATGCCTTAAACGATTATGGTCGTCCGGCATCAGTTCAGTTATTGGTCCTTTTGGATCGGGGGCATCGGGAGTTACCCATTAGCCCGGATTATGTGGGAAAAAATGTCCCTACATCCAAGTCTGAACGGGTGAATGTGTGCTTACAAGAGATTGATGGACGGGAACAGGTGACCCTTTCTAAAAATTAAAATGGGTTCAAAAAGTATTGCCTTAACAAATTGCAATAAACCCGCAATAAAAAATCTTTAGGATCGTTATAGCCTCAAGTACTATTGAGTAAAAGGAATCCTTTACTACAATGGGTGTTGGAAAATTAACACCAGGAGTAGGGCCTCGCTCCCCCTTTATCATTCAAAAGCAGCCAGTAAAAAGTCAGCAGAATCGTAAAAAAATAGATTCTCCAGATGTTTTGATGTCTCAAACACCTCGTTTTGGGCAAAAGACTTATTTTTATAAGCCTCTCTTAAAGTTTGCGGGGAATGGGCCTTCCAAATATGGCTCACCCCAAGCCGTTTTTCAGACTATTGGCGAGGCCAGTCAATTTATTGAAGCCCATCGGCAATCGCTAGGTCTTCCGGGAGCTCTGCCAAGCCAACAAAATGCCTTAACACCCCTTGAGTTGTCTTGTTCAACATCGAATTTGTTCTATAAACGTGAAGATTTAACAGCCACTCATGCCTACAAGGTGCGAGGGGCTTTTTTCTGTATGACCAAAGCTTTGGCTGCGGGATATAAAGACTTTTTAACGGTTTCAACGGGGAATCATGCTTTAGGTGTTTTGAAGGCTGCGGAAATTTTGCATCCCCACCAGGTGCAGATTGTGGTTCCTGAGGATACCCAGGCTCGAAAGTTGGAAAAGATTACAGCCCAGATTGAAAAACTACAGGGGATGAGGATTCAAGCCTCCCTGGTGCGTCACGGGAAAAACTTTGATGAAGCCAAACAATGGGCATTAACCCAATCCAAAACTGCTCCAGAAGAGTATTTTCTAGATCCTTATAACGATCCATGGGTGGTTGCTGGTCAAGGGACCATTGGGCTTGAGTTGTATCATCAGCTCCAACCCATCCTTAAAGAGCAAGCCATTCAAGAAATAACGGTAATTGCCCCGGTAGGGGGTGGGGGATTACTTTCTGGTCTTAGCACTGGGCTCTCTATGGCTGTCCATCAAGATCCAAGCTTGAAAGATTTGAAACTTCATTTTTTAGGGCTGAAACTTGCCAATTTAAATTCTCCCTTGGGGGATGCCATTCGGGTGGGACAAATTCCACCGGAAAACCAACAACTCTTGGATCATTTTGGCGCCAAAATTCAGAAAATCAGTGATGATGAGATTCAAGAAGGATATCAAGGGGCTTTTCAAGATTTAAAAACTCCCGTTGAGTATGCTTCAGGTGCCACGCATTTTCCGGTTGAGCATGTGGCGTTTTGTCAGCCTTCGCCACAACGGTTGGTGGTGTGTATCATCAGTGGAGGCAATGCAAGCCACACGTAAACAGGGTGCTTCTGTTGTTATTGGATGTATCGCTGGTAGTATCGCCCCAATGCATCGTGATAGGTCATAAATTTCATGGCGCTAAGTAGAAAAAAGACCGTTAGGGTAATGAATTCAATCCCATAAATGGTCAAAATGCTCCCGTTAAAGCTTAATAAATCTGAAATATCAAATTGGGTTACTAATAAAATCGCTTCAGTAATAACGGCTAGGTAAAAGAGCAGGTATAAGGGATACAGAAAGAGGGAGAGCGGTGATTTAAAGGCGACTTTTTGGGCACGTTCGAAAACCACTTGTGTGGCTTTTTCAGGTTCTGTAATGGCAACCACATCGCCCAAGGCCGTTGTTACAACTCCCCAAATGCCTTTGAAAAAGGCAATGACGGTCAAAAACGAGAGAATAGAGACCACGAAAAATCCAAACGTTACTTCTAATTGAAAGGAAAACACCCCAAAGCTGGTAAAAATATCAAAAAGCCAGAACGAAAAGGCGCCTGCCAAAACGGTTAAAACAAACCAACCGGCAAAGGGACCTAAAACTTTATACCATCGAAACAGACTCCAGTTAAACAAAGCCACCATGGAATCTTGTTGATTTGGGTGATAAACGGTATGCTTCGGGTGAGGTTGGTGAAAAAAGTGGCTCCAAACTTCATGATACAGGCAAGATATTTTCAGTAGCAGCATCCCCACCCCAGTAAAGGCAAAAAAGGAGAAGATGATAATTTTAAAAATAAGGATGAGTGGCATGGTGGTGTAAGCCATCCCCACATTCACTGGTATTAAGAGGGCTTTAATATAATCTAATACAGGTGAAAGGAGGCTTTCTGCCGCCAAAAGAAAAATCGGGAGAATCAAAAATAAAACCAACAACAGCGGAAAAGCAGATACAGGCATAAAAACTTCTACCCAAGTGGGTTTTGCTTGGAGCGTAGACGTTTTATGAAACGACGGATCCCAAGAGTTCACGCACCGTACCTCGTTGCTTTTTCAAAGGCGTTGATTTGATTATACATCTAAACTAGGTCGGTGTTGAGGATTCGGCTTTTTTCCCCGATTCCTCTTTTTCCTTTCCGTCGCCAGAATCAGCGCTTGCTGATGCTTTGGAAGAGGACTTCTTTTTAGACTTTTCGAAGATAATCTTGCTATCTTTCATGATGGCAGTAATATGATCCCCTTCTTTAAACTTGCCTTGCAGCATTTCTTCAGAGATTTCATCTTCAATTCGCTTTTGAAGGACACGACGTAATGGCCGAGCACCATAAGTGGGGCTGTATCCTTCTTTGGCCAAGGCATCTTTGACCTCATCCGTAATAACGAGCTCCATGTTCTGAGCTTTGACGCGTTTCATCAGATCTTTGCCCATAATATCTACAATTTCGCGAATTTCTTCTTTGCTCAATTGATGGAAGATGATGGTATCATCCAGACGATTCAAAAATTCTGGACGAAAAGTTCGTTTCATTTCATCCATCACTTTTTCTTTCATCTTTTCGTATTTGGCCTCTTCAGTGGTTTGAACCGAGAACCCAACGCCTTCATTGTGCTCAATAGAACGTGCGCCCACGTTACTGGTCATAATGATAATAGTGTTTTTAAAGTCAACGGTTCGCCCTTTAGAGTCAGACAGACGGCCATCATCTAAAATTTGAAGCAGAACGTTAAAGACATCCGGGTGTGCTTTTTCAATTTCGTCAAAAAGAACCACACTATAGGGTTTGCGGCGAACCATTTCAGTGAGTTGGCCACCTTCTTGGAAACCAACATATCCTGGCGGAGAGCCAATGAGCTTACTCACGGTGTGGCGCTCCATGTATTCCGACATATCGACCCGAATAATGTTGTCTTCAGAACCAAAGAAATAATCGGCCAGTGCTTTTGCAAGCTCTGTTTTACCAACCCCAGTGGGGCCGCTGAAAATAAAGCTACCAATGGGGCGATTTGGGTTTTTAAGGCCAACTCGTGCCCGACGAATAGATTTCGAAATGGCTGTAACAGCATCATGCTGACCAATGACTCTCTCATGAAGCGTATCTTCCATTTTTAAGAGTTTTTCCGATTCGCTTTCCGTTAGTTTTGCAACAGGAACGCCGGTCCATGAACTGACGATTTCAGCAATATGGTCCTCTGTTACTTTAATCTCTTTTTCTTCTTGTTTTTTCTTCCATTCTTCAGCCATTTCACGAATCTGTTCTCTCATATCGGCTTCTTTATCTCTGAGATCACTGGCTTGCTCAAAGGCTTGGTTTCGAATAGCTTGTTCTTTCTCTCGAATAATGCCTTTTAACTGACGTTCCAGCTCTTTTCCTTCAGGGGGGAGGATACTGGCAGAAAGTCGGACTCGTGAGGAAGCTTCATCGACTAAATCGATGGCTTTATCCGGTAAAAACCGATCCGTGATATACCGAGCCGAGAGCTTTGCAGCAGCTTCCAAGGCTTCATCGGTAATAATAAGCTTATGGTGCTGTTCATACTTTTCTCGAACCCCTTGCAAAATCTCAATAGTCTCTTCAACAGAGGGTTCTTCCACATACACCGGTTGAAAACGACGCTCTAAAGCTGCATCTTTTTCAATATGCTTACGGTATTCTGAAATAGTGGTGGCGCCAATACATTGCAGTTCGCCTCGGGATAAGGCAGGCTTTAAGATGTTGGCCGCATCAATGGCCCCTTCTGCGGCACCTGCACCAATTAAAGTATGCAATTCATCAATCACTAGGATGATATTGCCGGCTTGGCGAATTTCATCCATCACCTTTTTCAGCCGTTCTTCAAATTCACCCCGATATTTGGTACCCGCCACCAAGAGGCCGATATCCAATTGCACAATTTTTTTGTCTTGTAAAATTTCAGGGATATCCCCATTCACGATGCGTTGGGCAAGGCCTTCTGCAATGGCAGTTTTTCCAACACCAGGCTCACCAATGAGTACCGGGTTATTCTTGGTTCGTCGTCCCATAATCTGAATGACCCGTTCAATTTCTTTTTCACGGCCAACCACCGGATCCAACCGGAGTTCTTGCGCGGCTTGGGTTAAGTTGGTTGCAAATTCATCCAATGTTGGGGTTTTGCTCCGTCCTGGAGAGGCGGCCGTGGCAGTACTTCCTCGGGTTTCTCCCAGCATGCGGATGACATTGCTTCTGACTTTGGTTAAATCAACGCCGAGATTTTCCAGAACTCTGGCGGCAACGCCTTCACCTTCTCGGATCAAGCCTAATAAAAGATGTTCAGTCCCAATGTAATTGTGTCCCAGTTGACGGGCTTCATCCCATGACAACTCTAAAACTCTTTTTGCCCGGGGGGTAAATGGAATTTCAACCGCAACAAAACCAGAACCTCGGCCAATAATCTTTTCAACTTCTGCACGAGCTTCTTTGAGGTTAACCCCCATACCTTTTAACGTTTTGGCAGCGATTCCTGTTCCTTCCCCAATAAGGCCAAGAAGGATCTGCTCTGTCCCAACAAAGTTATGCCCTAGGCGTCTTGCCTCTTCTTGGGCTAACATAATGACTTTGATTGCCTTCTCAGTAAACCGTTCAAACATCTTTATGACCTTTATCCACTGTGTACTATCATCTTACCTGAAGATAGGATAGCGTTACAATAACATCATGGCACAAATCCATTTTGTAAGGAAAACCCTTTAGTAAAAATTAAGGAGCTCCACCCCCAATGAAGTTATGCCCCGTATGCGGATATCATAACACGGATAATGCGAATTATTGTTCTCAATGCGGAAATTTAATGGAGGCTGCCCCCTCTGCTGGCAGTGAAAATCGTCAAAAAGTTCAATTAAAACTGAATTTTGGCGTTTCTCTTCTATCACTCCTTTTATCATTGGTTTTAACCTATGTTTTAACCACTTTCTTTCATCTTCCCATCTATATTTTTGGACTTTTCCTCCCGTTTTTCTTTCGGGTCAAACGATCCCATTAATCCATGGTGGGGAGGCATTGCTATTGAGGTTTTTGACGCTTTGATCTTTTTTGAGAAGGGTGTCGCTTTCCGGAGTTTGTTTTAGGGGGAAGTTGAAGTGATTTTAATTCTGAGGGTTTTAGTTGTCGGGTTTGCCCTGGACGAAGTTGGTGGAGGGTAATCCCTGCAAAGGCAATTCGTTTCAGAGACTCAACCTCATATCCTAAGGCTTCAAAACACCGTCGGATTTGCCGGTTCATTCCGGTTGTAAGGGCAAGCACTACGGTTTTCATCTCAATTATTTCTTGCACTTGACATTGGGCGAGCTTATTTTCAGGCTGAAGGAGAATACCCGCCTCTAGTTTTTGTAAAACTTCTGGTGTTAAGGGTGTATTGACCTTTACCCGATAAATCTTTTTGTGGGCATACCGCGGGTGAGACAATTTTTGAATAAATTCCCCGTCATTGGAAAGTAATAAAAGGCCAGAGGAGCTTCGATCCAGACGGCCTGCCGGATCCAGATCCTGATATTTGAGGGGCAACAAATCGTAAATGGTTTTTCGCCCTTCGGGATCCGATCGGGTGGTGATGTAACCGGGAGGTTTGTAAAAAGCAATATAATATTTTTTTTGTGGCAGGAGCGGTTTGCCCTCTACCGTTACCTTATCTTTCTCCGGATCAATCATTTGCCCTAATACAGGAGGTTTTCTATTGACTCGGACATGATCCTCTTCAATCAAGGTATCTGCTTTTCGCCGAGAAACACCCGTACAATCGGCAATCCATTTGTTCAGCCGGACCTTAGCCATTTGCGTTTGATGATGATTTCAGAGATGCAAAGAGATCCAATTGAAGGTGATCGGCATGTTCCATCCGACATTCAAACAATTGGGCAATTTGGCGTAATTCCCCATAATCTTCTTCGCTATACAAAGGAATTGTTCCACGGAGTTCCCCACCCACCCGAAGTTCTGCATGATCGGAGAAGATGAAAATGGCCCGTTCCTCCAAGGGTGCATTTTCAGCTTTCCGACGTGTTTGCTCCCGCTGCACTACTTTTTCTAAATCCAGGTTGAGGTGGTGAAATGCCACGATGAGGTTGGTGAGTCCTTGCTCAACAAACATTTGGGCTTTGGCTGTGTTGCCTTCTTTTAAATGGGTGATTGCCCGTTCGGAACATGCCCGCAATTGCTGTAACGCTTCCGTGGCAGAGTGAGGACGATTGGAGACTTGAGCCAATACTTGTTGCGCTTCTTTAAGTTGCACACAAAAATCCTTCTATAGGGGTTCAAAAGAGTGTTTTTGAAAGGTGAGGACTCCCGCTTTTGGAATGATCAGGCCCATGGATTGAACTGTTGTCAAAAATCCCCGCATTTTCCAAAATAGGATTGCCTTTATCCTATGACAAAGATAACCTTCTCACAAAAAAATCCCCTGAGACGATAATAGTGAGGTGGTTTAAAAACTGTCACGATGAGAAGACTGAGGGTCTTTTTTGAGGGGAGGTTCATTTCATGGCAATTTTAACTGAATTTTGGTTAACCTCAATCACTGGTATTGAAGAACAAACAGCCAGCATCCGAACCTTATTTTTAGAGATTCCCTTTGGTTATCCTGACTTTCAGCCCGGTGAGGTGATTTACCTCAGATTAAGTTCTGATGAAACAAACACATCTTTGCCTTTAAAACCGTATTGTATCTGCTCCCTTCCAGAAGATAGGGTCATTGAGCTTTGTGTGGAGATGGTGAATGTCAAAGGTGTTTCAGGGAGCATTGGGCAAAGTATTGTTGGAACCAATTTTCAAATTTCAAAGCCTGCAGGACACTTTATCTTCAAAAAAGAGCAAGGAGACAAATCACTTCTGTTTCTGGGGTTTGGGTCTGGTATTGGGGTGATTCGTGGCTTGATGCGGCAGCATTATCATCTGGGCCACAAACGGCAGGCAGTTCAATTTTATGCCGTGAATTGCGATGATACGTCAATTCCCTATGAAAAAGCTTTAGAGCAAGAATCCGACCGTTATCCGAATCTGGAGGTGTATCCCATTTTGCAAACGGAGGGGTATGATGTGTCAGAGGTGATGGATCGGGTTCTAACCCATGCTGCCCCGACGGAGCAGTGGGAAATCTATCTGGCCGGTCCCACCCAACCGCTTCACGAGATGAAAAAGCAGTTGATTTCAGTGGGATTCTCTGAAAAACAGTTGCATCATCAAAAATATCAATAAGGGCTTATAAAGAAAGAATAATGCCTGCAATGGCGCTGGAAATATAAGAGGCCATGGTGCCGCAGATCAGGGCTTTAATTCCTAAACGGGCTAAATCTCCTTTGCGGTTAGGGGCAATTTCGCCAATGCCACCAATTTGAATGGCAATAGAACTAAAATTGGCAAATCCACAGAGTGCAAATGTGGCAATAATTAACCCTTTTTGCGAAAGATGGTGTCCCACACTGCCAACAACATGGGCTCGGCTCATGATGTTGGTTAAATCAGAATAAGCCACAAATTCGTTAATCACCATTTTGGTCCCCATCAAGCCCCCCACGGTGCTGGCATCATGCCAGGGAACACCTAAGGCCAATGCAATACCGGAAAAAAGCGTTCCCAGTGCTGACCGCAATGAAAGATGGGTTAAATCCAACCCAATAAAAGATAAGTTCATGCCCGTGTGAGCCATCGCCAACCCGATTTCGCCAATAACCCAGTCGATCATGGCAATAAGTGCAATAAATCCAATAAGCATGGCGACCACTTGAAGCCCAATCCGGAGTCCATCTGAGGCACCATGAGCGGCGGCATCCAAGAGATTTGTGGTTTTTTTCTCCACTACGAGTTTTACAGTACCTTGGGTTTGCGATTCTTCCACTTCGGGATAAACGATTTTGGAAATGACCAAGGCCCCAGGAGCTGCCATTAAGCTGGCTGTGAGCAAATAAGAAGCTGGGATTCCCATTTCAATGTAAACCGCCATGATGCCTCCTGCAATGCACGCCATACTGCCTGCCATCACAGCGAGAAGTTCAGAGTTGGTCATGGAAGGGACGTAGGGTTTAATTAAAAGCTGGGCTTCGACTTGCCCTACAAAAATACTGGCCGCGTTCGACAGCGCCTCTGCCCCACTGGCGCCCATTAATTTTGAAACCAGCCAGGCAACCCCTTGTACTATCCGTTGCATAATCCCCAAGTGATAAGAGATACTGACCAGTGTGGCGACAAAAATAATGGTGGGAATCAGTTTAAAGGCAAAGATAAAATCGCCTCCGGGGCCAAATAATTTGGTCATGGTCTGCGGTTGTGACACAAAAGGCCCAAAAACAAAGGCACCCCCTGCATCTGAAAAAGCCAAAAGTTTGGTAATGCCAGCAGCCACCACATGGAAGATGCTCACCCCTAAGGGCACTTTCAAAACAAAAATAGCAATTACCAATTGGATAAAAAGGCCACTACCCACCAAGCGCCAATTGATGGCTTTTCGATTGTTTGACATTAAAAAAGCGAGCAGTAGGAGACCAACAATTCCAATAACGCCTGTAAATGCCTGTAACATATGCTCAGATACTCATAGAAGTACTACTTTAAGTTAGCCTTATTAAACCCCAAAGAGAAGAAAAAGGGGAGAAAATCCCAACTTCATAGAAATAAGAAATGTTTCAGCATAAACGTTATGAATGAGGACACAACGTATCCATAATCTGCTTTTTCAGAACATCTTTATGATGGAAAAGAGAGATTCAAAATCGGGATAGGCCGAATCCCATGGAGACGCGTATAATAGGGGTACTTTTAAGGGATAAAACCACCTCGTTGAATTGGGATAAACATCAATGTCGGCCTCAAAGACGCAAAAAGATCGTTTGGATAAGATTTTGGTTGATCAAGGGCTTTGTGAAACCCGATCGAAGGCCCAAAGTTTAATTTTGGCGGGCCATGTGATGGTCAATAACCAGGTTATCGATAAACCCGGGATGTTATGCGATCGGGCATCCTCCGTGTCTTTAAAAGAATCTCCTAAATATGTTAGCCGTGGTGGGCTGAAGCTTGAAAAGGCCTTGGTGGATTTTCAGGTTGATGTTACCCAGCGTGTGTGTATGGATGTAGGTGCTTCAACAGGGGGGTTTACCGATTGCCTTCTACAGCATGGGGCCTCTCATGTACATGCCCTGGATGTGGGTTATGGTCAATTGGATTGGAAGCTTCGCCAGGACCCACGGGTCAGTGTTTTTGAGAAAACCCATATTTTAAAAGTTGATCCGGCTACCTTTCAGCCGCCACCCACCATGGCTGTGATTGATGTGTCTTTTATTTCACTGAAAAAAGTAGTGGCCCAGGTGGCCCAGTGTCTTCAAATAACTGAAACGGCTTCTCAAAACCATATTATTGCCTTGGTGAAGCCACAATTTGAATATCGAGATTATTGTGACATGAAAGGGTTTCAAGGTGTTGTGACAGCGCCAGCCGATCATGAAATCATTTTGCCTGCATTAGCCCAAGATGTTCTTGCAGCCTTAACAGATTGGATCTTAAAGGATGTGACAGAATCGCCCATTCAAGGACCCAAAGGGAACCGGGAATTTTTCTTTCATCTTCAAAGAGGAGATGCCTCGGAAACCTTACCAAACCGATTATCCCAGGAATTACTCGAAAAAATGTCGCAATTGGCCCTTAAAAATTCGTAACATCTGAGGAAATCCCCTTAAGTTCTCCCCTATTTTGCCGACACGTTTGCAGTGACAAAATTGGATGATTGGACAGGAGCGTCCCTACGATGAAAAAAATGATTGAACAGCCCCGCGTAATTGCAAAAGCCATCCCCTTGAAACAAATTCCCAACACCTTTTGGGTCTCTGCGGTTGCATTGATAGTATTGTATACGTTGATTATTCTTTAAGAAAGCGTGTTTAAATAAGAATCTGTGCTAAAAAGTTCCTTTTTGGCCTTAAAATGCTCTTAAGAATAAACCACTGCTTAGGTTACCCTTTTTTGTGGCCTTTATCTGCCAATGAGGTTTGGGTTTCGTCTATTTTTACCGCAACCTTAAAAGAAGGTATTTCTCAAAGGATTTTAAAACGGAACAGCAAAGTTCAGAATATCCTCTTGACAGGAGGTTTTTCAGTAGTCCACAATCAAGCATTATGGCATTACAGATGGCACTGCAGAAAACACCTTTAAACCAGAATCACTTGGCTCGCGGGGCAAAACTGGTCGAGTTTTGTGGCTGGCAAATGCCGCTTCAGTTTGGAAAAGTGATAGAAGAACATCATTCAGTTCGAAATGCCTGTGGGCTTTTTGATATTTCCCATATGGGTATTTTGTCGCTTTCCTCAGGCAATGTGCAGCAGACGATTGATGCCGTGAATTCTCTGGTTCCTCAGGATTTAACAAAACTTTATGCAGGAAAAGCAGTCTATACACAACTTTTAAATCAAACAGGGGGCATTATTGATGACATTATCGTTTATTGGATGCCACTGGTTGAGTATTTTACTGAACTTCCTGAAGTAATGGTGATTTGTAATGCGGCCAATGCTGCCAAAGTGATTTCTTGGTTGAAAGCGCATTTGCCTGAAGCCATTGCTGTTGAAAAACGCAATGAAATGTATAGCTTGTTGGCGCTTCAAGGCCCGCAATTTCAGAATGTTTTAACCGCTTGTGGTTTGAGCCCTGAAGAAACGTTGCCCAAACGATTTCATATTGGTGAGTATCTTTTAAATCAAACACCGGTGCTATTGTCTCGTACTGGGTATACCGGGGAAGATGGGGTCGAAATTTTGGTCTCCTCTAAGGCGGTTGAATCGTTGTGGGAAACCCTATTACAAGAAGGACAACCCTTTGGAATTAAACCCATTGGTCTTGCTGCCCGAGATACATTACGCTTAGAAGCTGTTTATCCCCTCCACGGCGCTGAGTTAACGGAAGAAATTACCCCGCTTGAAGCAGGTCTTGGCTGGTCAGTTAAATTAAATCAACCCACCGGCTTTATTGGCAAGGCAGCTTTATTGGCCCAGCAAGAAGCTGGGATCGGACGTCACTTTATCTGTTTTGAAGTTTTAAAACATGCCATTCCCCGTCAACATGATCTTATATATGATAAGGATGGAAAAACCATTGGGGAGGTGACCAGTGGGTCCATCTCGCCAACATTAAACAAGCCTATTGGGGTAGGTTATGTTACCCCTCAAAATCCACCACAACCTGGTAGCTCCATTTCAATTGGTATTCGTGGTAATTTGGTGGATGCAAGTGTTGTAGAGCGTCCGTTTTATAGGAAATGAGAGGACTCCGATTCCATGGTAAAACCCGAAGATTTTGACATTCCGCCTGGCACATTGTTTGCTGAAACCCATGAATATGTTTTATGGGACGAAGGTGAAGATAGAGCAAGGGTAGGTATCTCACATTTTGCGGCGGAGCAGTTGGGCGATATTGTCTATGTCGAACTCCCCGATATTGGAGAAACTTTTGAACAAGGGGATACCTTTGGAACCATTGAAAGTGTAAAAGCAGCCTCAGATCTTTATCTCCCTATTTCAGGGGAGATCCTCTCTGTTAATACGCAGCTTTCAAGTGAACCGGAATTGGTAAACGATAATTGTTATGGGGATGGATGGATGGTAGAAGTTCTGTTAAAGGATCCAGAACAACTCAGCAGCCTGATGACCCCAGAAAAATATATTGCATTTATTGAGGAATCGGCCAGCGTATAGCGATTCCCTCATCAGGAGTTGATTGATGACAAGTTTTATTCCGCATACCCCAGAAGAACGTGAGCAGATGCTCAAAACAATTGGGGTTCCTTCCATGGAAGCCCTTTTTGATGGGGTTTCCAGTGCCTTAAAAACGGGATTCTCTGTTGAAACCCTGCCAGCCCAGGGAAAAACCGAATTAGAACTCCAGCAGCATCTGACCCACATGGCGCAGCAAAACTCGGGTGCTGTGATGGAAAGTTTCTTGGGGGGCGGTGCCTATGCTCGATTTATTCCGCCCGCGGTAAATAGTATTGCTTCTCGATCAGAGTTTT
Organism: Vampirovibrionales bacterium; assembly: GCA_025449835.1. Lineage (GTDB taxonomy): Bacteria > Cyanobacteriota > Vampirovibrionia > Vampirovibrionales > JAGQHJ01 > JANWIO01. The sequence continues at coordinate 11,083 of JANWIO010000152.1, read as the reverse complement.
ACACAGCCTATACACCCTATCAGCCCGAAATTAGCCAAGGCACCCTTCAGATGATCTATGAGTTTCAGACCATGATCAGTGAATTGACGGGGATGGATGTCACCAATGCTTCGGTTTACGATGGGGCCACGGCAATGTGTGAAGCGGCTTTTATGGCCGTTCGGGCCACACGACGGAAAATCATTTATCTCTCTCAAACGGCAAACCCTCACTATCAGCGAGTGCTTGAAACCTATGTGCAGGCGATGGGAGAGCTGGAAATCCACCTTTTTGATCCCAATCAAGCTTTTGCCTCTCAGGCTCAAGATGATCCTAAAAAAATAGCGGCGATTCTCATCCAGCAGCCTGATTATTTAGGAGCCGTTCATGATTTGACGGCTTATCAACGTTTTTGTGAGGATTCAGGGGCCTTGTTTGTGGTGGGTGTGGATCCGGTGACATTAGCGATTTTAGAACCGCCTCGGACGTATGGGGCCCACATTGTTTGCGGGGATATTCAGCAATTTGGGAACAGTATTAATTATGGTGGCCCTTATGGCGGCTTTCTCTCCACCACTGAAAAATTGATGCGCCAGCTTCCAGGACGGGTGGTTGGCCGGAGCTTAGACAAAGAGGGGCAAGTGGCCTATACATTAACCCTTCAAACCCGAGAACAACATATTCGACGGGCCAAAGCCACGAGTAATATTTGTACCAATCAATCTTTAAATGTGCTAAAAGCCACAGTTTATATGAGTTTGGTGGGGCCTCAAGGCTTACAGCAAATTGCATCCCTTTCAACACAACGGGCGCATCTTTTGGCAGAAAGTTTGTTGAGCTTGCCGGGTGTTTCGATGCGATTTGAAAATCCATTTTTATATGAATTTGCGCTTTGTCTACCCATTCCGGCCCAAACAATGATTGAACAAATGGCCCTTCACCATGGCATTTTGGCAGGGATTGATGTGGGAAAATATTGGCCAGGGGAGTCACAAACGTTATTGGTAGCGGTCACAGAGATGAATAGCCTTGAAAGCATTCATCGCTATATTGATGCGTTTAAAAAAATCCTTCATAACAAGGGGATTTCAGTCCTTCCAACACAGCTTAGGCGAGAAACGGCCATGGTGTGTACCGGCACTTTAGGGAGGACAATCTAATGTCTATTCCAACCCTGTTTGAAGAATCGGTTTCGGGGCGTCAAGGTGTTACCCTGCCTTCCCCTGAAGGAGTGTGGGATCTGTCTCAGTATGTACCCAAATCCATGCAACGTAAAACGGCTGCCCGATTGCCGGAACTTTCACAATTAGAAATAATGCGTCATTTTGTGAAACTGTCTCAGTTAAATCATGCCATTGATACAGGGTTTTACCCGTTAGGCTCCTGTACGATGAAATATAACCCTAAAATTTGTGATTGGGTGGGGCAGCTTACAGGGTTTACGCAACTGCACCCGGAAACACCTGATGCTTTTTCTCAAGGGACCTTGGCATTGCTCTATCGCCTACAGCAATACTTGAAGGATATTACCGGGTTTGATGCAGTCACCTTGCAACCTGCGGCGGGGGCTCATGGTGAGCTGGTGGGGATGATGATGGTGAAGGCCTATCATCTCAAAAATAACGATCTTGCCCGGAATGAAGTCTTAATCCCAGATTCTGCCCACGGGACAAATCCGGCTTCTGCGGCCATGTGTGGATTTAAAATCATTGAAATTCCCAGTGGCAAAGATGGCTTGGTTGATTTAGAGGTTCTTAAAAAGTATCTTTCGTCAAAAACAGCAGGGATTATGCTGACAAACCCCAATACACTGGGGCTTTTTGAAAAAGACATTCTGGAAATTACGCGGTTGGTCCATGAAGTGGGGGGCCTTTGCTATTATGATGGGGCCAATTTAAACGCCATTATGGGGATTACCCAAATTGCCACCATGGGTTTTGATGTGATGCACATTAACACCCATAAAACCTTTGCTACGCCTCATGGCGGTGGTGGCCCTGGTAGTGGGCCGGTGTTGGTGAATCGCAAACTGGAACCCTTTTTACCAGTTCCGATAATTGAATCTCAAGACAATCAGTATTGCCTCACTTGGGATCGACCCGATACCATCGGAAAAGTAAAACTATTTCAGGGAAATGTGGAAATTCTCTTGAGGGCCTACGCGTATATTGAATGTTTTGGCTTGGAAGGGCTAAAAGAAGTTTCTGAAACCGCAGTGATGAATGCCAATTACCTTAAAGAAAGCTTAAAGCTGTATTATCATGTGGCATTTCCGCAAACCTGCATGCATGAATTTATTTTAACCAGCCAAAATCAGCATGCTCGAAACGATCAGATTAACACCATGACCTTGGCAAAGCGTCTGATGGATTATGGTTTTCATCCACCAACAGTGTATTTTCCGCTGATTGTGCCGGAGGCTATGATGATTGAGCCTACGGAAACGGAATCCAAGCAAACCCTGGATACGTTTGTGGAAGCCATGAAGCAAATTGATGCTGAAACTCAAACCCAACCCGAAACCGTGATTCAGGCGCCTCATACCACGCCGGTAAAACGGGTTGATGAAGTATTAGCTGCACGATCCCCTGATTTAAATTTTTACAAAACCTTTGCGGCCAACAAAGAAGCGACGGAGAATATTTCTCGAACCAATGCATGTTTTGAGGGTTCTCGTCCCTGCCCCTAGCTGATGGGATTAAGTAAACAAGCGTAAAATTGTCCAAATGAGTGCCTGGGTTATGCCAGGATGCTGATTTTTTTAGGCCCATAACCCGCTATGCTGGGGGAGTGAGATGAGAATCTCAGCAGTAGAGAATTTTTGGAGGAGGATGCAGCGTGGCAGAACAACAGATGAAATTTATGGAATTAAAAGAGCGGCTTCGGCCAGAAACCTTTAAAGACTTGGTCCGTGGGTTTGGAGAAGCGCTGGAAGAACGGCATGATTTTGAGTTCACGGTTCGTGATCAGAAATGTAAAGTGCCAGCCGATGCCATTTCCAAAGCGAAACTGGAAGTGGAATATGAAATTGATGAAGGGGAATATGAATTCCAATTTAAAATGAAATGGCGTTAAGTTTTTTACCTCGCCAGTGTTGAAATCGTGAAAATACCTGCTGATCTTTTGAAAAAGAGGGCAGGTATTTTTTCTGCTGAGGGACTTTGTTCCGTTGGAAAATTCTAAAGAGGCTTTAAATTTTTCTCAAGGCACTGCAAAAATCGTGTACGATAATCATTGACGAGAATGATGAATAAGGGTCACCATAAGGTATGCCCATTTATCTCTATATTTTAAAGCGAATCCTGATTGCCATTCCGATTATTCTGATTGTTTCGATGATCAGCTTTACCATCATGCGGTATGACTTTACGGTGGGGCCGATCCGCATCAATATTAACGGGCATCCGGTCCAAATGATGGAGCAATATCGTTTTAAGAATCCTATTGACCCTTTGGCTGCACTGAAAGAAAATCCCCAAATCTCAAAAGCGGCCTATGAACATGAAAAACAGCGTCTTGGTTTGGATAAGCCTTTTTATGAACAATATTGGCTTTGGATCAGCCATATCTTTCATTTTGATTTTTCCCAACTGAAAACAGGTCATTTTTGGAAGGTTTTTCAACCCGATCTTGGAAAATCTTTTTCAGGTGAGGATGTTTCTCATATCTTAATGCAGCGGATTCCCAATACGCTGCTTCTCAATGTTGTGACCTTGCTAATTGCTTGGTTGGTTGCTATTCCGTTAGGGGTTTATGCTGCGCTTCACTGGCGTTCAAAGGCAGACTCTGCTTTAACGTTGTTCTCTTCCATGGGCATGGCGGCACCTTCATTTGTTGTTGCGTTGGTACTGGCGGTGGTTGCGGTAAAAGTTGGCTGGCCACCCTTGGGGGGAATTACCAGTGACGATTTTAACAACTTCACCATGCTCCATAAAATTTTAGATGTCTCAGCCCACCTGGTTTTGCCGGTGATCGTACTCACCATTTCCAGTATTGCAGGGTTACAGCGACAAATGCGCGGGAACCTACTGGATGTTCTTGAAGCCGAATATGTTCGGGTGGCCCGAGCCAAAGGGCTTCCAGAGAAAAAAGTCATCTATAAACATGCAGTCCGAACCGCCATTAACCCTCTGGTCACCATGTTGGGATATGACTTTGCAGGCTTACTCAGTGGGGCTGCCCTAGTCGAAATGGTCTTACGATTTCCCGGCCTGGGTTATACGGCGCTAGAAGCGGTCCGACAAACTGATACGAACCTTGCCATGACCGTGTTGGTGATGGGAGCCATTCTGCTCGTGCTGGGGAACCTGGTGGGGGATATTTTGTTAAAAATTGTTGATCCCAGAATTGAGTTGCAATAATGCTTGAAACCATCGAACGAACGAAAACACAAAAGCTCTGGAGAGAATTTTCCAGAGATAAAGTTGTTTTAGCCAGTGCCCTTTATTTGGTGATCATCTATACGGTAATTTTGCTGTTTTCAGGATTGATTGCCCCCTATTCAGAGCAGTTTAGTGATCCCACCCTGTCTTATGCCCCTCCTACGCCGATATTTATTATGGATCAAGGCAAAGTGACCTGGCCCTTTGTGGTGCATTATGAGCGAAAATTCAACGCTGCCTCCTATGGGTTTGATTTTTTCCCCGATTATTCCAAGACGTATCCGATCCACTTTTTTGTTCATGGGGACTCTTACAAGTTTTTGGGAATCATTCCTTGTGATATTCACCTGTTTGGGGTGAAATCCCCGGCTCGCATTTTTCTCTTAGGGACGGATGTCAATGGGATGGACAATTTCTCCCGGCTACTTTATGGTGGGCAGATATCTTTAACCATTGGTTTTTTGGGGTTATTTGTGGCCTTTCCCATTGGGCTGATTTATGGGGGGATCTCTGGCTATTTTGGGGGGCGCATTGATAATGCCATGATGCGTTTTGCCGAGATTATTATGAGTATCCCCAGTTTTTATCTCTTGATTACACTGGCCGCTATCCTACCTTCAGGCCTTTCCAGTAAGGCCAGATTTGCGCTTATTGTGGTGATTCTCGCCTTTATTGGCTGGGCCGGCTTAAGCCGGATTATTCGGGGGATGGTACTCTCGATCAAAGAGCAGGAATACGTTGAAGCGGCTCGCTCCCTAGGAGGAAGTTCTTTTCGAATCATCACAAAGCACCTTTTACCCCAGACAGCGTCCTATCTCATTGTGGCGGCGACCCTAAGTGTACCGGCCTATCTTTTGGCAGAAAGTGGGTTAAGCTTCTTGGGGCTTGGAATTCAACCACCTGATGCTAGTTGGGGGAATATGCTTCGTGAAGCCCAAGATTTAAGTAATATTATGCTTCGTCCATGGCTATTATTGGGGCCAGGGCTTTTGATTTTCCTCACGATTTTGGCCTTTAATGTGGTTGGGGATAAATTGCGGGATATGTTAGATCCCAAAAGCCATGGTCGACAAGCTTAAATAATTTTTTAAGAGGCAGTTTATGGATGCTGCTGGGTATAGTCTTCAACAATTTGGGTTAAAACCTGAGGCAGCATAATTTCAGATTGAATGTCCAGTTTTTCGTTTTTGGTGTGGGCCTCTTCAATGTGGGCACCCACCAAAACCGATTGGAATTGTTTGCCCTGAGCATTGGTTTTGTTCGCCAAAATGCTGGATTGAGCAGCGGCATGAATGGGGCCAACGGTAACCTTTTGGTCTTTTATCTTTTCGATGGCTTTTTGACACAATTTGGGCAAGATAGAAGTTGGTTTAATCTGATAAGGGGGATAGGCTTCATTGATCGTCATGTTAATCTGTAAGTGGGGCTGCGTGGGCTGATATTTTGTTTGAAAATCAGCAATTACGGTTTGCATCCGGGTAAGCTCTTTTTGTTGGGCCTCTTTTGTGGCGCTCCGCAGTAAATATTTTAAGGTCACTGCCGTGGGAATACTGTTGGGGGCACTACCGCCTTCAATCATGCCGAGGTTTTTTGAGAGGAGGGGAAACGACGGGTGCTGGGGATCAGTTTCAATCACACCGGTTCCCAGTTTTTGAATGAGATCGGAGATAAAGAAAATCGCATTGCCCCGGTTAGGCTTGTTGATATCTTCACCGGAATGACCGCCATTGGTGCCTTGAAGGTCAATAGAGATAAAGACCGCACTGGCCAATCCTGTTGTGACTGAAAGATCATCAAAACTATCCACCACAACCACATTTTGGGCTTTAAATTGCGAGGTATCCAATGCTTTTAGGGAGGCCAGAGAGCTTTCTTCATCGGGTGAAAACAGAATTTCCACTGGCACGTGAGGCTTATTTTTCAAGTTAGCCACCATTTGTAAGATCCCCGCGATACCAGATTTATCATCTGCACCTAAGGTTGTGGTTCCATCACTACACAGATACGTTTTTCCATGAATGGTTTTCAGTGTTCTGATAACAGCGCGGGTTGGGTTTTCGGGATCTCCTGGCACAATATCCATGTGTGCCGTAAACATTAAAGGGCTCGCATCTTCATAGTCTGGGGAACCAGGCACCCGAAGGATGAGAGAACCGTATTGATTTCGCTCAATCTGGGTAATTCCAACTTCTTTGCCATATTGGGTAATTAAATCCCGAACTTTGTCCATGTTTTCAGCAATGGCTTTTTGAAATTGAGGGTTGGGCTGGGGTGTTGCACTGGGAATATCAATGAGTCCAAACAACTTTTTCAACACCGGATGCTTTTCAGCTAATGCGGTCATCTCTCGGTCTTCTTTGGTCGATATCTTTTGAGGAGCGTTGGCAGGGGATTTCTGCTTTCCAGGGGCGGTATATTGAACCGCAGAGAGGGCAAAAGCCATGGCGCTAAAAATTGTCACAAGCAAAGATTTAGAACGCTTGAGTTGAGAAAAACGAATTGCTGAAGCGGGTTGGTTCTTGGAATAAACCCTTTGAGGATGTGCCTGGGGCGATTGCAGGAAAGATGGCGATGTTACCGTAGGTTGAGACGAAATTCTCATAAGCGCATGCCCTCTTATTTTATTTTGCATTTGAAGGGGATCTTCTCATGGCCCTGGTGGGGACACAAGAATTCGGGTTTGAATTGTAACAAATGCTCGTTGATTAGTCCCGGCAAGGGGGATTTTGCTGTTTTTGGCGAAGTTGTTCTGTAAAAGCAACAGCGGTATCGGTTTTAGCGAGGCCGCCTTCGGCACTTTCTTTGAGTTTGGGAGACATCATCTGCCCCACTTGCACCATGGCATCCACTACTTCATCTAAGGGCACAAAGCTAACGATGTCGGCTAAAGCCATGGTGGCTGCCGCAGAAGCATGAATTCCCGCAATGCCATTGCGTTTAACACAGGGCACTTCCACAAGCCCAGCCACTGGATCGCATACCAAGCCAATGGTGTTTTTTAGGGCAATGGCGGTGGCATTTAGAGTCTGTTCAGGTGTGCCTCCCACTGCTTCCACAATAGCAGCAGCAGCCATTCCCGTGGCTACCCCCACTTCTGCCTGACATCCGGCAGCAGCGCCCGACAAATACATCCGGTGAGACACTATTTCACCCACCAAACCAGCGGCCAAAAGCGCTTTTTCCAATCTTTCCATGGGGAGATCTTTTTCCTGCCAAAGGGCCACGAGTACCCCTGGAACAACCCCGCTACCACCGGCCGTGGGGCAGGCCACAATTTTACGCATGCGGCTGTTCTCTTCCAACGTGGCCAGGGCATAGGCAATCATGCGATGCTCTAAAGGGGACATGAAGGCTTGTGGAGAATTCTGAAAATCCATCACTTTTTTGGAGAATCCTCCCGAAAGTCCGCTCAACGATTTATCCTCGCAGAATAAGCCAGACTCAATGGTGGACCGCATTTGTTCTAAGAGCCCTCTGGCGCCAGCGAGAATCTCTTCCCGAGAACGATCGCCGAGACTTTCTTCGTACCGAAGAGCCGCCTCGCCTACAGAGCACGGTTCTTGTTGGCAGTATGCTAAAAGATCTCGAAATTGGGTGAATTGAATCATGAGGGGATTTTATCCACATTACAAACAGAGTAAACACAGGGAATGTTTCGGATGGCTTCTACTGCTGGCTTTGGGAGTAAGCTATCCAAACAGATGGCCATAAACGCTTCATTGCCCTTTTCTTTGCGGGTGCAATTTAAGGAGGCAATGTTGATATTATACTCGGCAATAATTTGAGTCACCTTCCAGATCATCCCGGGTTGATCCTGATAGAACATCACCAGCGTGGGATATTCGCCGCGAAGGTGAACATTATATTCATTGATTTTAGAGATATACACTTTACCGCCGCCAATGGAATGGCCAATCACCAGGAGCGGGTTACCATTTTCGAGGATCATATCAAAACGAACGGTATTGGGTGGGTAATGATTGGGCGCTTCGTTGGGGATAAAGCTGTACTCAAGCGGGGTTTCTTTAACCCGTTCAAAGACATCCCGGATGGATTCATCATCGACACCAATCCCCAAAATCCCAGCCAATAATCCTCTATCTGTACCATGACCTTGGTAGGTTTTTGCAAAAGAATTATAGAGGGTAAACGTTACTTGGCGAATAGGGACATTTGCCACGTTTCGGGCAAGCAGGCCTAAGCGAACCGCCCCAGCGGTGTGGGAGCTGGAAGGGCCAATCATAATGGGACCCATAATGTCGAATAAAGAACCATGACTACTCATTGCATCAAAAAAACCAATTGGGAAACAGTATGTTATGATTAAATTAATTATATTGTGTAATCGGTAGCTGTGGGAAAACATTTAATCCATAACACCAGCCCCTATTTTTTAATATGAGAGTGGCTTAAAAAAATTAAAGCAAATTCCCTGGTGTTCGATATAGTTAAAAGGGTGTTGAAAAGATAAGCGATTTCATAAGATGCCAATAAATCATTGTTCAAAATGCGGTCAAGAGTTTGAAACCAAAAATCCCAAGCGGATTGTGTGTCCAAATTGTCTTTACTTAGATAGGGCGGCGGCACCTTCTATTGCGCCACCCCCGAGGCGTTCACCTGAGCCCCAACAAGGTGGCTATGGCCCACCGCAACAGCAAGGCTATGGTCCTCCCAGGCAAGGTGGGTATGGTCCACCACAACAACAAGGCGGTTATGGCCCTCCCAGGCAAGGTGGGTATGGTCCACCGCAACAACAGGGTGGTTATGGTCCGCCCAGGCAAGGTGGCTTTGGTCCTCCCAGAAGAGGTCCAGGTGGCGGTCCACCTCAACGTGGTGGTTTTCAACGTGGCGGTCCTCCGCAACGTGGTGGTTTTCAACGTGGCGGCCCTCCGCAACGAAATAATCGGCCTCAAAGACAATTATTGGTTCCCAAAGAGGTTTTGGCGGAAATTGAAAAGCATTATAAGGCCATGTTGCCACTGCCTAACCCCGATGCTCATGTTAAAATTGCCGAAATATTGAATTTAGAGCCCAATAAGGTCTTCTTTGGGATTAATCTCATTCGGCAAAAGATGAAATTACCGAAGTTAGAGTATCCCAAGCGTCCCTTGGCAGTTACGCCGGATCAATTAACAGCCGTACAAGCTTTGTATGAACCTTTTTTACCGGTTCCACCGATTGGTGTCCACAAAATCCTTGCCAAACAGCTTAGAATGGAAGAATGGCGGGTCCACGTGGCGATTGGGCTTATCCGAAAACAGATGGCCATGCCGCGGTGGAATGAGGAGCGAGAAGATCTCCCCAATCAAATGAAAGAGCAAATTGCGGCTAGCCAGGATGAAGCGCCTGCTGAAGAAGCTGCGCCTCAAAAACCGGCCTCCAAAAAGAAAAAAGAGACTAAATCCAAAGAAGATTCTTAAACGCTTTGGGTTGCTTAGAGAAGCAACATGCAATCCCCATAGCTATAAAACCGATATTGGGCTTCAACGGCTTTTGTATAAGCTTCAAAGACAAGGTCCCGGTTATTCGCAAAAGCACAAATCATCATTAAAAGCGTTGATTTGGGAAGATGGAAATTTGTTAAAAGGCCACTAACCACCTGAAATTGAAAGCCGGGTGTGATAAAGAGATCGCTCCAGTCGCTTTCAGGCTGAACATTGCCATGATGACGGTAGGCAGAGGTCTCTAATGTTTTGGCAACGGTGGTTCCAATGGCAATGACGCGGTGGCCGTTGGCTTTGGTTTTTTCAATGGCCTGGGCCGTTTCTTCTGAAATGGTATAAAACTCGGGATCCATCTGATGATGAGAAATAGTTTCGCTTAAAACGGGGCGAAATGTGCCTGCACTGACATGTAATGTAATCTCTGCCAGCTGAACCCCTCGCTGTTGAAGGGCTTCTAAAACCTGAGGGGTAAAGTGAAGCCCAGCGGTAGGAGCTGCTTGGGCACCCGAAACTTTGGCAAAAATCGTTTGATAGCGTTCTGTATCAATGGCCTCGGCCTCTCGCTCCAGATAGGGTGGGATGGGGAGTTGTCCGGTTTGTTCCAAAATTTCTTCCAGAGAAAGCGATGACGGCCATTGAAGCGACACAAGTCCACGCCCTTCAGATTGTTGTTCGAGAACCGTTACTTTTAAATCGCTCTTTTCAAAAACAATGGTTGACCCTGCTTTTAAACGTTTTGCAGGGCGCATAAGAACCTGCCAGTGGGTTCTTTCATGGTTTTGAGGGTGCATTAAAAAGATTTCAACTTGGCCAGTATAGCCTTCTCGATGTCCTAATAATCTTGCTGGAATCACTTTTGCATTGTTTAGCACCACTAAGTCCCCCGCTTCCAGGAATTGGGGAAAATGGATAAACGATTGATGAGACAGTGCCTTCTCTTGGCGATTTAAAACCAGCATGCGAGATTGATCCCGCTCAGGCAAAGGATATTTGGCAATGAGCCCCGCAGGGAGATCATAGTCAAAATCACTAAGGGTGTAAGATTCAAGCGGCTTTACAGGCATTTTGGATTGGTTTTGTGTTGGATTCATAAAGTAATACCGTTATAGCAGTAAGAGGGTCGTATTCCAAGGGGAAAAGCATGGGGAGAATTAGCTCAGTCCAATAAGCTTTAAAAATTGGGGATCTTTTCGCCAATTCTCTTTCACTTTGACATTGAGATCCAGAAAGATAGGGGCTTCAACCATGGTTTCAATCTCTTTTCGAGCAGTTTGACCG
>JANWIO010000151.1 GCA_025449835.1 Vampirovibrionales bacterium | reverse complement strand
TGGGTTACCGATGTCAATGAATCTGCCCTACAACGGGTTAAAAGTAATTTTCCAGAGATTACCCTGGTTCAGGGTGATGATATTTTCGACATTGAAGCAGATATTTTTTCGCCCAATGCAGTGGGTGGCGTGATTACCCCAGAGAGAGCCCAAACATTACCTGTTAGTATTGTGGCAGGGGGAGCCAATAATATTCTGTCGGATGAAGTTTCCGGCTTAATTTTAAAAGAACGGGATATTTTGTACGCCCCGGATTTTGTGATTAATTCCGGTGGTGTGATTATGGTTGCATGTGAAATTGAACACTTGAGCTTTGATACGGCACGTCAAAAAACCGAAGCGGTTTATGACCGTACCATGGAAGTTTTCAAGGTAGCGAGGGAGGAAAACGTCACCACTCAAGAAGCTGCTCGTCGGCTTGCATTGAGGAGGATTGATGCTGCCCGAAAAAAGCCTCATCAGAGGCCTGAGAGCGCTATTGAGCGTATCTCGGTTCTCTGTTGATCCCACAACATCCAATGCATCGCTCCAATGGTTTACACTGTTGGAGCTTACTTTTTGAAAATGTTTCCAGGGGGCACAATTTTTACTCGGTAAGACAATAGAAATGACCGGGGTTTGCAAGCGGTTGAACCGGTTTGCTCCCGGTATTTAATGGATACAGAGAGGGAAAACATTGATGTTGTTTCCACTTTTAAAGGATTATCCTTGACGCTTTCCTCTGGTTTATGGCAACATACATTCTACCGCCACCCTCAACGATGAACGCCTGGAGTATTCAAAAATGACAAAACAAGAACCCCTTAAAATTTTTGAAAGGGACACCACCATTACCCTGAGTCAATTGCGTAAAGCAGGATACATCCCTGCAACGGTTTATGGAAAATCCATTGAACCATTTTCCATCCAAGTGAAAGCGCATGAATTTGAAGTCGCTATTTCCCGAGGTGTTCGAAATTTTAAGTTGGATGGACTCGGAAAATCCATGGATGTTCAAGTGAAACAACTTCAAAAAAGAAATACCACGGGTTCTATTCGGCATATTGAGTTTTTGGTACCTTCCGCCCCGGATTCTAAGGCAAAATCCAAACAAAAATCTCAAAATAAGGCAGCATCCCAACAGCAACCTCAAGTAGAAGAAAATGTTGCCACTCGTCCAGAAGAAGTGGTTTCCGTTTCTTAACTTTCCTTTGTTAATTGGGTATCCAAACCTCTACACAGCTGGAACTGTTACGCCCTGATTGTTTTTTGGGAAACAGATCGCTGTTGATGTTGAGAATAATAATTTTTGAGGTGGGGTTTTCTATTTGGCAGGTTGGGAAAACGGTTGCGGAAACGAGATGACCGAGTAACTTTTCTGCCCACCCAGTGTTCTTGTTCACTGATGAGACCTCCGAATTTTTTCAACACACACATTTGCCTTCTAGGCATAACAAAGAGTTAAACATATACATATTTATAAAAACAAATTATTGATTTTTAATGCCAATTTCTCCCAAAAAAGGATTTAAAAACTTAACATTGAGTTACAAACCACCATTAATAGAGGGTTTCAAGACAACGCTGGTTGTAAAAATGGGTTTCAAAGTGCTTTTCTTTGAATGCAACCCGTTTTTTTGTGGATATATGTGTAGCCCGCCTGGCAGGGACTTTGGGAAAACAGGTTTGGATCTTATTGTCCAAAATCTCAGAGTGGCGCTGGTTCCATAATCGAACAGATAGCCCCTGGTACCCCAAGGCCAAGCTCTTTCGTCAGCAGAAATTTAATGACTGGACTGGGGTTTTTCAAGAGGTCGTAGCCGAACTACAGCAAGAAATGGTATAAGTCCAAAGATTAGGCCTTTTTTAGAGCATGTTGGACTTTTTCTCTTTCTGAAATCACATAATCGAGATCATACTCAACACTCTCATAAAAATGGTTATAGCCACCATCTCCAGGCCCCATGATGTAGCTTTCTGAGTTATAACTTTTAAGAATAGCCTTTGTTTGCTGTAACACGTCTAATGCCTTAGGCGTCAAATCCACAAGGCCATAATTGATAAAGGAATACTTCGCTAAATAATGATTTTGCGGAATTTTCCGATCTCTTCTTGCCTTGATTTTTTCCCCAATTTTCAGGCTTTCAGATGTTACCAAGGGAAACGGCAAGCCTTTAATCGTCATTCGTAACGATTGCCCTCCCGGATAACGTTGAATACGAATACTGTATTTTACCTTAGGCAACTTCTTTTCGCTGATTTGAGATTTAATCTCTTGCCGAATTAACGAAGCCGTTTGCGCAATATCTCGGGAGGCATCAAAATTTTTCCCCGTAAAATGATACTCTGTTAGCCCTTTTGGGTAAAACACCCGGTCCACGTCAAAATGGGTCGTATAGGTACTCGTGCCCATTTCATCTGTTATGGTTTCAACCTTGGGCTTGGGTGCTTTTTTTACAGAGGCCCTTTTTCCCATAAACATCACTGATGAGGTCGCAGAAGCAATCCTGATACCATTCATTTCCAATCCTCCCATTATGATTCTAGAAGGCCATGCTACCATAAGCCTGAATCTAGAAAATATTTGTATTCAAAAACAAAGGGAGAATAAATCATCTTATCCCAAGGCGGCTTGAACGGCTTCAATGCATGGGCTACAGATTTCAGGATGTTCTGGCGTCACACCAACCGAAGGCAAAAATTTCCAGCACCGAATACACTTTTTACCCATCGCCTTAATGGCATAAACAGCAACATCCTCTGCGAGTGCACCATTGGTACTCCCAATGGTCTCAGCAGGTGGCGTATCTGCCACCTGAACCCCGGAAGTAATAAACAAAGCAGCCAGTTCGGAAGGGGGGATCGTCGCAAACAGCTTTGTCATCTGATCATTTTTGGGCACAACCACCACATCAGCCTCTAATGAACTTCCCAAAATCCCTTCGGAACGAGGTTTTTCCAAGGCAAAATTGACCGCTTCTTTCACTGAAAGGAGCTGCTTAAACTCAACAGCTAATGCCTCATTCAAATATTGTGAATTCACCTGGGGCCAAGGCGTCATCAGAATACTCAAAGGCGCTTCTGGTAAACCAAAGGTTGGCCGATGTTCATCAGGAATATTTAACCAGATATCTTCAGCCAAATGCGGCATCACTGGGACTAATAAAGGCGTTAATGTTGCCAGGAGTTCGAACAAAACTGTTTGCACAGCCCGCCGTTGAACGGAATTTTGAGGCGCCGTGTATAAAATATCTTTCGTCACATCAAAATACAAGGCACTTAAATCGGTGACACAAAAATTCTGCAACACTTGGTAATAACGATGGAATTCATAGATTTCAAAGGCTTGTGTCAAGGTTTCCACCACTTGCTGTAGCCGAAAGAGTGTATACTGATCTAGCCGGGATAATTGAGCATAAGGCACCCGCTGATCCGTAGCATTAAATCCCGCCAGATTTCCCAGGATAAACCTAATGGTGTTACGGACTTTGCGGTAAACTTCTGCCAGTTGATTCACAATTTCCTTGCCAATCCGAACATCATTGGTGTAATCCACGCTGGCCACCCACAGCCTTAAGACATCAGCCCCATACTGCTGGATAACATCCAGAGGGTCCACCACATTGCCCAAGCTTTTACTCATTTTTCGCCCATCGGGATCTAAGACAAAGCCATGGGTTAAAACACTCTTATAGGGGCGTTCTCCCCGAACGGCAACACTGGTTAAGAGGGCCGATTGAAACCAGCCGCGGTGCTGATCAGACCCTTCAAGATAAAGCTCAACGGGTAGATGTCCTAATTCCTCGGATCTGGCTTCAACCACAGCGGTATGGGTCACACCACTGTCAAACCAAACATCCATAATGTCCATTTCTTTCGTAAAGTCACCATGGCCACATTGAGAACAGGTAACACCTTCCCCTAACAGGGTTTTTGCATCGTAAGCCCACCAAGAATCAGATGTTTCCTGCTCAAATCGCTTTGCCAGGCTATCAATAATATCCGCATTAATTAAAGGAGTTTGGCACTGGTTACAATAAAATACAGGAATCGGAACGCCCCAGACTCGCTGGCGGCTGATACACCAATCAGTCCGGTTTTCCACCATGCTGGTGATACGATGTTCACCCCGGGCGGGAACCCAGGTTACCTTGCGGATCTCTTCCAGCGCTTTTTCACGAAAACCATCAATACTGATAAACCACTGCTCCGTTGCCCTGAAAATAACAGGATTATGGCATCGCCAGCAATGGGGATAGCTGTGAGAAATATCCTCTTGAGCAATCAAGGCTTTCTTTTCTTTGAGAACCTCAATAACAGCCTGGTTTCCCTTTTCATAAAACAGCCCAGCAAAGCGATCTCCCGCCTCCTCGGTAAAAACACCTTTGTTATTCAAAGGCGATAAAACGCCTAAATGATATTTTTGACCCACCAAGTAGTCTTCATGCCCATGGCCAGGGGCTGTATGAACAATCCCTGTCCCAGCATCCGCTGTGACGTGATCTCCCAAAATCGTGGGACTGATTCGATCACAAAAAGGATGCTGTGGCTTTAAATTTTCCAACGCCGATCCCTTGGTCTGATAAATCACATCATAAGAAGTGATTCCTGCTTTCTGGAGAAAGTCCTGAAGCAGAGCCTCTGCCACAATCAAGGTTCCCCAATGTTGGGTTTTAATAAAAACGTAGTCCATCTCCGGGCTTAGGGCTAACGCCAGATTCGCCGGTAAGGTCCAAGGGGTTGTGGTCCAAATCACAAAGTAAGTATCGGGCCAATCCCGATTAACCTGTGTGGGAAAATCAGGGGAAGAAAAGTCACCTGCTGAAAAACGGACATACACGCTGGGAGAGGTATGGTCTTGGTATTCCACTTCGGCATCGGCCAAAGCCGTTTCACAATGCGGACACCAATAAACCGGCTTTAACCCTTTGTAGACATATCCCTTTTGGTACATTTCCCAAAATAAACGGATTTGAACGGCTTCAAAAGGTCCATGAATGGTGACATAAGGATGTTCCCAATCGCCCCAAACACCTAGGCGCTTAAAATTCGTTTCCTGCCCCTTTAAGTTTTTTAAGGCAAATTCCCGACAGCGCTTGCGGAGTTCCACTTCTGTGATGGCAGAACGCCCACCCTTAATCGACTTGACCACCGCATTTTCAATGGGCAGTCCATGGCCGTCATAGCCCGGAACAAAGGGAGAATAAAATCCCTTTTGGGATTTATATTTGGTCACAATGTCTTTCAGAATTTTGTTCAAAGCGGTGCCAATATGGATTTTATCGGAGCTCAAGTAAGGGGGGCCATCATGAAGTAAAAAACGATTGGTTTTTACTTTGGCCGCCTGAACTTTTTCATAAACCTGATTTTCAGCCCAAAAATTTTCCAATTCCGGTTCACGCGTAACCGAACCCGCCTTCATTTTAAAAGGCGTTTTGGGTAAATTGAGGGTTTCTTTGTAATCTACTGTCTGGCCCTGTGTGGCAGAAGAACCATCCGTCATAAGCGTATTGTTCCTATTCCTGATTCAATCCAATTCTTCTCTATTGAATAGGAACTAGCTGACTTTTTCAAGTTGCGACAAATTCGGATCCAATAAACGCTTCCCGATCCCTTCAAAATTAATATTTAAAATCACCTGATCTGCGTCCATGGTAATCACTTTTTTAATAGTGCCTTGCCCGTACCGTTTATGGAATACCTGTTCTCCGGGCCTAAATGCAATAACCCCATCCTCTCGTGATAGATTTTTATAGATGGGTAATGCAGACTCCAACTGCTGAGTGCTTCCCACTTGTGCATCTGCCTGAGGGTCTGGATCAAGATTGAAATCGGGAATGACTTCATCAGGCTCCTGCTTCCCTTCTAAGTCAAACATCTCTGGCGTGCTTGGGAATAAAAGATCTAAAGCATCATCATGCTGACTGAAAATTTGTGCATCAGATGCATTCACGGCTGCAATTTCCTGTGGCTGATCGGGTTGTGATTCTAGTGTACCAAATTCCAGTGAAATGGGTTCTGTTTCTTCTAGAGATGTTTCAAAATGAAAATCAAGCCCTTCCAAATCAGCTAAGGGTTCAGATGCCTCACTTAAACTCAATGTTTCTAAGGGATTGGCCTCTTCTTCTTGTTCTGGTAAGGTCAAATCAGGTGATTCAGCAACTGGCTCCGATGCCTCCAATTCTGGAGAAGGTAAGGATTCTACTTCCTCTAGAGGTTCAAAAGACATTTCGGTTTTCGTTACATCAAGCCCCTCAATAGGCATATCAGCAGCTAATTCTAACTGAGGTACGACGGCTACATTTTCATCAACAGCAGTTTCTGAAAGTGATTCTGGGAAATCTAGGCTGATAGGCTCTTCAATCGATGATTGTTCTTCTGGTAACTCAAATTGAAGCGAAAAGTCTATATTTTCCTGTAAAGTTGTCTCTGCAAGCGATTCTGAAAGTTCAGCGTCTTCAGTATCTTCAATCGACTGTGCTTCAGGCAAATCAAATTGAAACTCGCCGACCTCACTCATCGTGTTTGAACCCATTTGCCAATTAAAGTCATCATCCTCTTCAGAAGAAACGGCCTCGTTCTGCAAGCTCGCTTCAAGAGCTGGATCGACATAATTCATTTTGCTTAACGCTTCAACCTGTGAAGCCAAAGCTTTTTCTCCAAAGCCTGGATCGTTTACACCCAGTTGATTTGAAAGATCTAACATACGAGCTTCCAGCTCATCAATGGAGGAATCTGAGGATTGTTGTTCTTCTGCTTCATCCTCCAGAAGAAAGAATTGAAGTTCTTCGTCAGATTCCAGGGTTAAAGCATCTGTAGAAACAGTTTCGTCTGGCGTTTGCAAAAGAGGTTCCCCTTCCATGGATTGGGTGTTATCCGAGGCTTGGTCATCTCCCTCTGACGAAACCAATCCTGGGGGTAGAGAAGTCTCTGTGATATTCCCCTGATCAAGGGTAAAGATTGGCATCTCTTCATCCTGTGACGCTTTCAGTAAGTCATCATTTTCAGTAGGTAGATCAATAAACTCTAAATTATTACTGGGTAAAGTATCTTCATCGTCATCCAAATGAAAAACAAAGTCACCTTCATCATTTACAGCTGCTACTTCTGCCAAAGTTTCTTCTGCAATCTGTTCAGATTGAGGCTGAGCTTCTTGAACCACACTTAACTCCCAATCACTACCTGCGGCACTTTGAGCTGAGTCTACAAATTCATGGAAATTGATAGCCATTCCTTGAGAGGAATGTACTTGGGTGTTATCCATGGCCGCAATCTCTTCACCGCCTTCCTCCAACTCATAAACCCAATGTTCATCAAAGAGTCCACCAATAGTATCATTCTCTTGCACTGCTTTTGATTCTTTTTCAGATGTCTCCAATAAATCTTTCAAATAATCAATGTTGTCTTGCTCCATTTCCTCCCCGGAGACATAAACCTCTTCAAAAACAGTTGTAGTCCCCACCTCGACTTCGGCCTCTAGTTCTAGCTTATCTTCGTCTGTTTCAAGGTTTTTCTCAGAAACCGTCTCCAAAAGATCAGGCGCCATATTTGCAAGCAGCCCTTCTTCCATCTCCAATGTTGACATATCCCAATCAAGTCCAAGACCTCCAGCATCCTCCAGCATTTCAATGGGAGCAATACCTACTGCAATATTGGGAATCTCTTTTTGTAAAAGCCTATAAAACCCTGTATCACCATCATTAGAGCCTGATAATGATGAAAAATCAAAATCCCAAAGCTTGTCGGAACTCTCCGGCAAAAAGTCAATTTCTTCATCCAGTAAACTTTTACCACCAACAAAGGTTTTAGAAGAATCATCGGTATCAAACGCTGTTACCCCATCCAGATTCGTATCGTTTTGTTCCAAGTTTTCGCCTGAGACCAGAAGACTCTCTTCCCCCTCAGGCAACCATGGGGATGAATCCATTAAGAAATCATCGGATGTTGCAACAAGATGAGTTGTTTCGTTAACGGGCTCTTGTGACTCTTTCCAATCAATTACCATACCCTTCCAGTTAGGATCCTCAGATGAGGCTTCCGATACAAGAGACGTGTCACTTGCATCATCCCCTCCCTCGCTTTCAAATTCCAGCCCATCTGTTTCTTTATTGAGAAAGTAATCCAGGTCAAGGACAGAAGGTTCTGCATTTGCCTCAGGAGAATCAGCGCCTTCCAAGGCCTCTTCTTGATTTTCTGGTGCACTCCCCAATAACTGATGGAGGGATTCTAAATCATCAGCCACACCGGCTTCAGCCTCTATAGAAACAGTCTCAAGAGCTGCATTTTGCTCTTCCGTAGACGTTAACAAATCCTCATCAATGATAGACTCCAAGTCGACTAACTCAGGTTCATTTGGCTCTACGGCTGGTAAAACATCTGTCGTCATCTCGCGTTGTGAGCCTTCTTCAAAATCTGGGGAAGCAGCCTCAAGGCCATCGATATTTTCTGACGCCGCCTGAACCGCGTCTTCTGCTGTTTCAATCGCAGTCGGTTCTGTTGGATTGGAAAGCGTGGCTGCCAAGTTTTCAATATTCCGATAGGGAAGAAACAGCTTCAAATCATCTGTGATTTCCCCTTGAACTTCGATCCCTTCCTCACCAAATAAACGGGCTTCTCCCCAACTGTCCACAACAAATTCTTTCCAGGTCTTTGAAATATTGCTGACTAAGAAAATTCGGTGATGAATCCGCTGGATAAATTCTGAGACAAAATCAGGATGAACTTCTGGGGCAATCAAAACAATCTGTGTGTTCACAGGTAATACCTGCCGGAAAGCCATCCGAAGAATCCCCTCGTAAGCCAAAGGTAAAAGCGCAGGAGGTAAAGCGGATAGGTTTAAATGCAAACAACCTTCAATTTTTTCAAAGGTTAAGGCTTTTTCGGGCAACGATGCAAACAACTGGTTTTTATGAAACACATACAGCTGATGTAAAATAGCGGCTGAAAGCGGATGATCCTTTAATAACGGATGGCTTACAAAGTATTGAATAGGAATAAAATCAGGTGTTGGCGGAACCAGGCTCAATAAAAACTCTGAAGCTTTAGGTTGAATGGCCTTAGGAAGACTTTCAATAACCCACTCAATAAAATAATTTATCCCCACTTCCTGAACAGACAATTGCGTATCTTTTCCAAGAAGATACTGTTTGGCTTCCTCCTCTCCCCATGACATGCCAATAGGATCAATAATCACGACTGGAAATCCAGCATCTTTGAAGCTTTTAACGATGCGTTGATGTAGTCCCAACTCATTGGGCTTTACATACACCACTTTACCCGACTTATTGAGGTCAAACTGGATATCATGAAGGGCAATTGGAACATCCATGTCTTGATAGCCCTGTTGATTTTTGTAAAAGTCCATCTGGGAAATCTGGCTGGCTTCTTTTACGCGAGAATCAGGGCTTCCAGAAATTGGCAGCAAAGAGAGGTGTAGTACATTGGGGGCTTCCGGAACAGGGCTAACGGATTCTATCTGAGTATAAAAATGGGTGCCTTGATTCGTCAAAAAATCAATAAAATAGCCCGGCTTTGGAAAGTCACTCCATTGCGTACAACGCCCTTCCAGCCTTTCTGCGGTGAGCTGTTCAATCGTTACATGTAAAGCGGACATGGAATAATTCGTGCAAGAGTTCTTTTTACTATTCTATACTGTTATCGGTAAAAAAACTGGAACTTGAATACCTTATGGCAAATCTTTTAGATCTCCTGGGAAACCAATACAAACGGACGCCTCTTGCAGAACAGCTTCGTCCAACAAAGATTCAGGACTTTGTGGGACAAAAAAGCGTGCTAGGAGAGAATGCCCCACTGCGCAACCTGATCAATTCTAAAAGTCTAACGTCCCTTCTCTTTTGGGGACCTCCTGGTGTGGGGAAAACCACCTTGGCTCGTTTGATTGCCGAGAACTCCGGCGCCCAATTTGTTGAACTAAGCGCTGTTTCCTCTGGAATAGCCGATCTTCGGAAAGTGGTTGAAGGTGCCAGAGAAACATTAAATCTTGCTCAAAAACAAACCGTTCTCTTCATTGATGAAATCCACCGTTACAGCAAAACACAGCAAGATGCCTTACTCCCTTATGTTGAAAACGGAACACTTATCCTGATAGGATCAACCACTGAAAATCCAAGTTTTCAGGTTATTTCGGCCTTACTTTCTCGGGTATTGGTGATACGACTCAATTATTTAAATCGGGAAGAGATTACCACCTTGGTAAATCGCGGCGTCGAAAAACTGAACACCCTTGAAACATCTGATAAAGCAATCTCATTTATTGTTGATTATGCGAATGGTGATGGGAGAAGTGCCTTAAATTTACTGGAAACCGCATATTTATGCGCCCCTTTAGAGAATGGAAAACGGATATTAACCATCGAACTCTTAGAACAGCTCGCCCAACAAAATCGGTTGAATTATGATAGAAACGGAGATGAGCATTATGATCATGCTTCTGCTTATCAAAAAAGCATGCGGGGTTCTGATGCCGATGCAGCTTTGTATTGGCTGGGAAAAATGATTGCTGCTGGAGAAGATCCACGATTTATTGCAAGACGTCTTTTGGTAACGGCCAGTGAAGATGTGGGTAATGCGGACCCAATGGCCCTGGTTTTAGCCAATGCGGCATCCCAGGTTGTTGAAAAATTGGGGTTTCCAGAGGCAAGAATCCCTCTAGCTCAAGCAACTATTTATGTTGCCAAGGCCAAAAAATCGAATCAAACCATCATGGCTATCGACGCCGTACTTCACGATATTCAAAAAGAAGGAAACAGCTTTGAAGTCCCATCCCACCTAAAAGACTCCCATTATCAGGATGCCCAAAAATACGGCCACGGTATCGGATACCTATACAGCCATGATCATCCTATGACAGAACAAACTTTTTTACCCACCGAACTGATTGGAAAACGTTACCTTGAAGACTAAACCATGATTGCAGAACCATCACCTTTATCTGATAAAAACAGGCTTCCCTTGATCATTCTGGCATCGGGATCTCCCAGGAGGAAGGAACTTTTCGCCGCATTACAAATTCCTTTTCAAGTGGTTTCCCCACCCATTAACGAAAAAGAAATAGACGTAACCGGCTTATCTCCTACACAAAAAGCATTGTTTCTGGCGGAGTCTAAGGGAAAATCGGTGACGGATCTCTATCCAAATGCCCTGGTTATCGCTGCGGATACACTTGTTGTTTGTAATGGAGAAATTTTGGAAAAGCCTGAAAGCAAAGACGAAGCCTTTGAAATGCTTACCAAACTTCAAGGAACAGAGCATTCTGTGTTTTCTGCCATTGCTGTCTTTTATCAAGGGAGATCCTTGGCAGAAGCGCTTGAAACCCGCGTAAAAATGAAAGCACTGACACCTCAAGAAATTTGGCGTTACATTGAAACGGAAGAACCCATGGACAAAGCGGGGGCTTATGCCATTCAAGGCTATGGCAGCGTTTTAATTGAGTGGATTGAAGGCTGTTATTTTAATGTGGTGGGCATGTCCATGAATCTTTTACACAAACTTTGCCATAACCTCGGTGTGAAACTAATTTTTTAACCGTATTAAATCAACCATCGCCTTGGCCGCCAGCAAAAACAGGTGTTCTTTTTAAAGTTCTAATTTTAGTGTCCGCCACCCGCAAGGGCTTGGCCATAGAAGCCGTTAATGGCACATAGCAGAAAAAAGATAACCGTAACCCACGTGGTTACCTTGTTTAATCCAGCTTCAGCACCTCTTTGGCTTGAGAATAATTGAGCAGCGCCACCAATACCCCCCATACCATCCCCTTTGGGTGAGTGTAATAGAACCAATACAATCAACATAACCCCCACAATCATTTGGAGAATTTGCAGAATCAACACCAACATATTGAATGGCTCCTTTTTCAATTTCTGTTTGCTATTAAAACACAGAAATTTCTGATAGGAAAATTTTTCAGATTTCGTTACAATAATTGTTGGCAAGACGAAGATGTGGAGGTGAAGACATGAATAGGATAACTGCTCTTAAAAAATGTGGGATTGTTTTCAGCGGTTTATTGTTTGTTGGTATGTTAATTATACCCAATGCACAGGCTTTAAATTTAAACGATCTGGTGAAGCAACCGCCACAACTTTATTTACCGAGCCAAATTTTGCCTGGAAGAACAGCAGTATTTACCATTAAGGCAAAACCTGGAAAAGAAGTTGAGCTTATTTTGTCCTCACAATCAGACGGAACCGATGTGGGCAAGTCCACTGTTGAAAAAACAGGGACAGTTCCCAAATCAGGGGTGCTGGAAATGCCGATCCAAATTCCAGGAAATCCCGATCTCCTCGGTGATAGGCAATTTGTTGAGGCCATTGTGTGGTCTGCCAATAACAAGTCGGATGTTCAAAAAGCACAAATTATTCAACATACCGGCGAAATTGCAAAACAAAATATTGTTTTCGTAGGGAATCCACCAGACAAGGGGAACCTACTGGTATTACCAGGAAATAGTGGTTTTACAAGTCTTTTCAGGTCCCTCGATACTTTAAATGAGGTCAGTAACGATCCCCGAAAAAAGAAATTACTAGATGACGGCTCCATTAACCGAGATCGTGCCATGGACCAAAATTTAAATACCCAACAATCCACCCATTAAATCTTTAATTGTTCTAAGACTTAGGCTGCACGCTGTGGCATTTGAGGTAACCCACGATTAGCTGAATAAACATAGGATTGGTAAGGGTTTTGCCAGACTGAAGCGGTTGGATAAGCGTAATGAGACCATTGGGATGCATATGGGTGAGCCGGTGTATAAGGCATTGTCATTTGAAATGGATTTCTCACCTGAGTATATTGAGGGTATGGCACAAATGGCATCGGTTGATAGTAGTGTTGCTGTTGAGCAGGTTGAGTAATGGCCTGGTTTTGATTCGCCCCGGCTTCTTCTTGCTGCAACTTCCGCTGATACTCTTCTAAGAAAGCTTTTTGTTTATTGACGGGAACCATTGAGATAAGATGATATCGAGCTTGACCAGCCTGATCCTGGACCATCGACTGGTCTTTTCAGCGACTGTTAATTTCATTCCAGATTCTTTGTGCCGGTTTAACAGGGAAACCCGCATGATGAATCTGCGGAACGATCTCACTTGCTGGGCGTTTAACCAAATTGGGATCATCATCATCGCTATCTGCAATGGTAAACATAATTTCGCCTGTTTTTTTATCCTGTTCATATCCTGTAACCGTTAACTCATGGCCCATATTAATCCGCCCCGGTGTGCCAAGGCGGTCAGTATCGGTAATACCAATAATTACCTGCTCGCCATTATCAATCGCCTGCATTACATCACGGGTCGTCTGATCAAAATTGCGGTAGTAGCCCATTAAATAAGGTTCATCGTCCGATCCGGCAGCAGTGAATTGATAGGTGACCGACATCACACCACCGTTATCTTTTATAATGCTTTCCATTAAGGTTTTCCGATCTTCTTCAAGTCCTTTTGAGGGATCCAATGTGCCATCTGGGTTAACACGCATATCCAAACCCGGATCGTAAGACCGAACAACCAGATGAGTTAACGCCGATTGATAGGCAGCTTCTACAACACCACGAGTTCCAATCTCGTGAGAACCTTCGTGATTCATTGCCCGAAATAAACCACTGTAGGGTAAATCCACTTTAACCCAATACTGTGCTCCATTGGTTCCAGGGACAGCTACCGCAGGAATGCCATATTCCGCTAATTTTTGGGCGGCTTGAGACGGATCTTCCGGTGAAATTTCATTGAGCCATGCTTTTTCTTGAAAAGCCAAGCGAGGGCTCGTTAATTCTGCAATATGACGGGCAAATTCACTGGGATTTTTAGACACCATGTAATACATCAGGCTCGATGCAACACACGTGGCGCTGGAGGATACACGCAAACTATTGATATCAATGGGCTGAGATATTTTCGGACCAGAACCGCTGTTATAATAATTCATCAAACCTTGTAAGAACTGTGGTTGAAGTTTTCCAAACCGTTGGGTAATGGTCTGAGGGGCTGACATTAAGCGTAAGATGTCTTCCAAAACCAGTTTGGCCTCTAACCCTTCTGCCCGAGGTGTTGTCACAATGGCATACAAATGGCTTAACGTAGAACGATTATCATCCGCCTTCACATCGGTTAATCGGCCTTGAATCAACTGTTGGTAGAGATTTTTCCGGCCTTTTGTAGAAAGGGTTTGCTTTAATACCCGGTACATCGCCAATCGCATCCCAAACGATTCATTTTTCTGGGGGGATATTTTAAGCTGCTGCATTAAGTAATAGGTTTCAATCGGATGAAAAGCCCAGTCTCGTAGTCTCAATTTTGCGCTTCGTTCTGGTGATGGTGGAGCAGATAAGTTCATATCCAGCGCATAAAAAACACCTTGCCGGGGCCGATACGTTTGGTTACTGACCGGTGCAGGGTTATAAGGCATTTGCGTTGGATAAATTGAAGTCATACTTATCTCATTTCGCTCCTCTGACACAGGTTAAAAACCCATCAAGGCAAAAATGTGCGATCAAAACGCCGAAAAAATACATTTCTTAACAAAAAACAGCAGGCTTTTAAATTTTGCAACGCTTACCGGGGTGAATAGTGCTGAAGAGACTCTTCAAGTTTCGAAAGCTGCGTTTGTTGTTGCTCTGAAAGCCCCAATACTTTTGCCGCTGTTATCGCTGCCTGAGCATCCTTGGGCCGGTTCAGTTGAAGATATGCTGTTGCGTAGTCTAACTGGATTTCTGGCGAAAGAGGATCGTAAATCTGCGCTTTTTGAAGTGCTTCAACTGCCTTTTGGGGTTTATCCGCATGAAGAAATGTAGTTGCCGTATATAAATCTTCTCCGAAGGGCTTTTTCTTTTGATTCGACCAGTTTTGAACCCACATCAACATCATGCTTAAAGCTGGATTTTTCTGAGCCTGCTCCAATGCCACTCGCCAAGCCCCACACAATACGAGGTATTGCATTTCTATCCGACTATTTTGGGTTAATTTAAGCTGTTGAATGGTGGCTTGGGCCTCAGTAGGCTCATTTAACAAAAGTTGCCCCTGAAGACGAACAAGGGGCGATTTTTCCACAGAAACAACGCCCTGAAGGACCTGTTGAAGCCCTGGGGTCCAGTGATTTTGTTTCATCACCTGAAGCTCAATGTCCACGATCTGTAAAGCGGTTGTAAGATGTATCTGCTCACTTGCATTCAGATCCTCCTGTAACTGATCTAAGGCCTCTGGCGACGGAGGAACACTCTCCTGCCAAAGGGCATACCGAATCTGAATTAACAAAGCCAAAACATCTTCTCGCTCCGGCGCAATTTCGAGAATTCTTTCATAAGCCGGTAAAGCTTCATAAAGCGGTTTGGTCCAAAAGATCGTTTCGGCATCACTGAGCAAGCCGCCTAAAATCGTAGGTTGAAGGTGATAGGCTTTTTTGTAGGCGGTAATAGCCTGGTCATGAAGCTGGAGCCCATCGGATACTTGCGCGTATTTTTCCCATAAATCTGCTCGGTTGGGCCAAAACGTTAATACTTTTTCATAATTCTCTGACGCCTCCTGCTGGAGCCCCAATTGATTTTGAGCATCTGCTATCATTAATAAACGGGTAGGACGGTCCATAATATCAATGGCACGAGATTTTTTCAGGTAATCCATAGCCTTTTGCGGATCACCCTTCTCCAAAAAGGTTCTTCCAACCAGATACAGCGTGTCTATATTTTGAGGGTCTTCATCAATGGCTTGGGAAAGCAAAGGAAGCGCCATCTTCACATAATGCTGGTGCAAATACAGATCAATGAGTGCTTGTTGGGATCTTAAATCGTCTGAATTCTCATAAATTGCCCTTAAAAAACACTCTTCTGCGTCTTGGTTATTCCCTTGTAGCTTACTCACCACTCCTTTGATATATAAAGTACCTGGGTCCGCTGCATTCAAAAGCTCCGCCTGCTGTAAAACGCCCATTAACTGGTTCAACGAGTCTGATTCTTGGGAAACATCTCCACGTCCCACCAACGGGCCTAAAATAAAATCAGTTTTTAACACCAAAGGCTCAATCTGATTTGGCGCAATGGATTCTGAATTATCGACCAAGCTCTGGGCATCGTCACGCCAATTAATCAGCAGCTCAAGATTTAATAAGCGGCTTCTTGTTGCCCAATCCGTAGGATTTTGTTGAACCTCAACTTTTAAAAGGGAAATAGCAGGCTTCCATTGCTTTTTCGAAAGCAACGCGTCAATTCGATTGGAAATATCGGAAGAATTTGTTGAATCAGCTCTAACAAAGCCCGTTAACGTGAGGTTTAAAGTACCGATTATGATAAAAATGAAAAGCCATCGATTGATTGTTTTGTATTTTTGTTTTTTCATGCTTGTAGTTCCATCTAAGGACTACTGGTATAATACCAGTGAATATTAAAATAAATGTATGGCGATGGGAACCTTAAGATAATGTACACACAAGGCTTTGGTGTTCTATTTATTCTGTTTATCTGCTCCATTCTGTTTGCAGTAAGTACCGTTATTGCCGCTTGGGTTGTCAGTGCAAAAGCACCCAATGAATTAAAACAAACCACATATGAATCGGGCATGGTACCCTTTGGGGAAGCGCATATTAAATTTGATGTTAAATTTTATCTCTATTCGCTTTTGTTTATCCTGTTTGATATTGAAGCAATCTTCCTTTTCCCCTGGGCAATGGCTTATGATAAATTAGGCCTCTTGGGGTTGGTTGAAATGTTTATCTTCATCGCAATACTCTTTATTGGTTTGGTTTATGCTTGGAGGCGAAAAGCCCTAGAATGGCAGTAAATAAAATGGAGGTTAGTCTCCGATAATGACAATGAATCTTCCTGATCTGGGTGAATTACTGGAAAGCAGCGGTATTATTCTTTCTAGTTTGGATAAAGTTTACAACTGGGCTCGCTCCAACTCGGTGTGGCCCCTTACGTTTGCAACTTCATGCTGTGGCATTGAGATGATGTCGACCAGTGTTTCAAATTTTGATATCTCCCGTTTTGGGTCTGAAGTGTTCCGGGCAACCCCCCGGCAATCCGACCTGATTATTACAGCGGGTACCATCACCCATAAAATGGCCCCGGCCCTGGTTCGGCTTTATGAACAGATGCCTGAGCCCAAATATGTAATTGCGATGGGGGCCTGCACAGTCACAGGCGGCATGTACGAAAATGACACCTATTCAGTGGTCCGAGGTGTTGATCGACTCGTACCGGTTGATGTCTACGTCCCAGGGTGTCCTCCTCGTCCTGAGGCATTGATTGATGCATTAATCCAGCTTCAGAAAAAAATCCGGATGGAATCTTTAAAAGATCGCAAAGAACGGATTGCAAAGCACCGGACACGTGTAAAACTAGGCCCAGGGGAAGTATTACTCCCCAATGAAGACTTCCCAGATTACGTTCGCTGGGGTGTTCAAACAGAAGCTTACGAATTAGATGACTTAGAATTGGTCAGAGGTAATATAAGATTTCGAGATGAGCAACGAGAAAGAAAAAAACAATCCACAGGAGCCTAACGAAGTAGAAGCCTCTTTGGAAACCACACCATCGGCTGAAGAGAAAGCTCCAGAAGAAAAACCTAAAAAAGCAGTTAAAGCCAAAAAATCAGAGGATTCTGATGAGGTAGCTAAAGCTGCTCCAAAGAAAGAAGTGGCTGCACAAACAACTGAAGACAAGGCTGCCGCTCCTAAAGAAGTGGCACCGAAAAAAGAAGAGACTCCCCCTCCGCCAGAACCTGGTAAGTATGGTGAATTACTTCAAGCCAATGGCTTTTCTCCAACTCATTTGGGAAAAGATGCCAAGGGCACTGAAATGGTTGACATTAAATCAACCGAATTGAGAGAAGTTTCTGAATTTTTACGCGATAACTCGGCTTCCAAATTTGATTTGCTGGTCTATGTGGCAGGGGTCGACTGGAAAGATCGCCTCGAAGTTGTTTATTACTTATACTCAACGCAAAGCTTTGAGAGTCTGATTTTAAAAGCCACCGCTGCTGATGAGAAACTTCCCTCGGTTACTTCTGTTTGGCCAACAGCAGACTGGCATGAACGAGAAACCTACGATCTCTTTGGCATTACATTTGAAGGGCATCCTAATTTGAAGCGGATTTTAATGCCTTCAGACTGGCTTGGATTTCCTCTTAGAAAGGACTATAAAGTAGAAGATCCCCGATTAGTATGGAATGAGCGGTAGATATATGGCAACGACAGCAACAAATATACCCCAACAAGGTGTCTTTCTTGAAAAAGATATTGATACAAACGATATGGTGGTTAATATTGGCCCGCAACACCCCAGCACCCATGGAGTGTTACGGCTTATCACCACATTAGATGGTGAAATTGTCAAAAATATTGAGCCCGTCATTGGCTATCTGCACCGAAGCAAAGAAAAAATGGCAGAGTCCCGTTCTTTGTATCAATACCAACCCACCATTGATCGTGTTGAGTATCTCTCTTCATTCTTTGATCATTATGCTTTTGTCTCCACGGTTGAAGCCATTGCGGAGCTTGAAGTACCCAAACGGGTTCAATACATCCGAATGATTACCATGGAGTTAAATCGGATTACCTCTCACTTATTGTGGTTTGGGACATTTTTACTTGATTTAGGCGCAAGCAGCCCGATGTTCTATGCATTTAGGGAGCGGGAAAAGATACTAAAGCTCTTTGAAGACCTGACTGGCGCCCGGATGATGTATAACTACTATCGCTTTGGTGGTGTGATTGCTGATATGCCAGAAGGCTGGTTGGATAAAGTGCGAAAAGTGGTTGATGAGTTTCCAGATCGCTTGGATGAGTATGAAGCCATTGTAACGAAAAATCCCATTTTCCTGGATCGGACCATTGGTATTGGTATTATGAGTGCGGAAATGGCCCTTGCGAATGGGGTTACGGGTCCCTCATTGAGAGCATCCGGTATTAAGCTTGATCTTCGAAAAACAAATCCCTATTGCAGTTATGATGAAGTGGATTTTGACGTTCCCGTTGGAAACACAGGTGATTGCTATGATCGCTACCGAGTTCGTTTTCAAGAAATGCGTGAATCTTTGAAGATCATTCGCCAAGCCATTGATAAAATCCCTGGGGGTGATACGGCAGAGCTGAATAAACGCCGGGCGGCCGGTGACGAAACAGCCAATGAGATGGATCTTCAAATTTATGGTAAAAAAATCAATTTAATTACCTATAAGCCTCCGAAAGGAGAAGGTTCAACAATTGTTGAGTCTCCACGAGGCTTTTTAGGGTGCTACATTATTACAGATGGTTCACCAAAGGCCTATCGGATAAAATGGCGTGGTGCATCCTTTTCAAATTTAAGCGTTTTGGCTCCCTTGATGAAAGGGTTACTCTTTCCTGACTTGATGGCCATCTTTGGCAGTATTGATGTTATTTTACCGGAGGTCGATCGATAAGATGCATGATTTAATTTATCGCTTATTAATGAATTTAGGGCTTCCTGTAGAGCTGATTTTCTTCATCTGGGCAGGTTTGATGTTTGTTGTCATCTCCCTGGTGGGTCAAGTGGCTGTTGTTTTTATGGTGCTGATGGAACGAAAAGTATTGGCCTGGATTACCCAACGGAAAGGTCCTAACCGAGTTGGCCCTTGGGGGCTTTTACAAACCGTTGCCGATGGCGTCAAACTCCTCTTTAAAGAAGATATTATGATTCCCGGGCAGGATAAGTTTTTGTTCACAGCAGCTCCCATCCTGTTTTTTGCCCCCACGTTTGTGATTTATGCCCTTTTGCCTTTTACAGATAAACTTTTGGGACTGAATTTGCCCATTGGCTTACTTTTAATCTTTGCTCTTTCCTCTTTATCGGTGGTGGGTATTGTGCTTGCCGGATGGGGAAGCAACAATAAATACTCCCTTATTGGCGGTATGAGAAGTGCCGCACAAGCTATTAGTTATGAAATCCCGCTGGTTTTATCGGCACTCGGCGTTGCACTGGCCGCCGGGACTTTAAACCTGAAAACCATTATTGAATCTCAAAATGCAGGACAATATGGAATATTTTCCTGGTATTGGCTAAGCATTTTACCCTTGAGTTTTGTGATTTTCTGGAGTTCCTCAATTGCTGAAGTCAACCGGAGTCCCTTCGACTTACCCGAAGCTGAAAGTGAATTGGTTAGCGGCTACAACACAGAGTATACCGGAATGAAATTTGCGCTCTTCTTCTTGGCAGAATACGCCAGCCTGTTTGGGATGAGTGTTTTAATGGTTATCTTATTCTTTGGTGGCTATTATTCACCTTTTGGTGGACTGCTACTCCAAAAATGGTTCCACATCAACGATCCCATTTTATTAGAATTTGAAATGGCTACCTGGCTTATTATAAAGACCTATATCTTTATTGCATTGGCCATGTTAATTCGGGGAACACTTCCTCGGCTAAAACCTGACCAATTAATGGGCTTTAGTTGGAAGTTTTTAATTCCCCTGTCATTGGTCAATATTTTGAGTATTGCCATTTTGAAATTGACTTGGATTGGAACTGGGCTTAAAACGATACAAGCCGGTCCTTTCACATTTGTGGTACCCTACATTGTTGCTTATGGGGTATTGGCCATTGTCTTGTTCTTGATTTTAGTGATTTTTGGCAATATCTTTAAGAGAAAGGTTATCTCAAGAATTCAACTGCAGCAGAGGACAGTGTAACGCAATGAGTGTTTTAGATAATAAAGTTGTTAGCGGTGTTGTTGAAGTCGGGCGTGGCCTAGCCACTGTTGCTAAGCATTTGTTCAGGCCGCCTGTCACTCTGGAATATCCTGAAGTGATGCCGGACTTAAGCGATCGGTTTCACGGTCGATTATCTCTTTTAACAAAGTCTGGTGGTGAAGACCTTTGTATTGGGTGTCAAGCCTGTGCTCGTGTCTGCCCTTGCGGTGATTTGATTCAGATTGAAATGCACCGAGACGAACAAAAAGTGCCTGTGATTGATCGGTTTACCATTGATTTGGGGCGCTGTATTTTTTGTGGAAACTGCACAGAGGTTTGCCCCGTTGATTGCATCAAAATGCAAGATGATTTTGAACTTGCTGAGTATAGTAGAGAAGCGTTGGTTCTTGATAAATATGCTCTGAGTCTGAGTGGTGAGGAGTCTGACGAGTACCGCGTTCGACACGGTTTGGAGAAACACGTAGAGTAATGGAAAATTTGACACTATTGAATCAGATTAGCTTCTGGTTATTTGCAATAATGATGATTGGTGGTGCCCTTGGGGTTGTTTTCCATAAAAGCATTGTTTACAGTGCATTGCTTTTATTGGTGACCTTTCTCTCCATTGCGGGCTTATTTGTGTTGCTCAATGCGCCATTTATCGCAGCAGCACAGATTTTGGTATATGGCGTGGGCCTTACTATTGTATTGATATTTGGGATTATGTTAACCGGCGATAAACCCTTTGTTGATCCTGTGGGCCAGGAACGACCAAAACGGTATTGGCTTATCCCCGGGGTTATTGCCTTTGCGTTTATGGGATTTCTCCTGTGGTCGTTATTATCTCCGAACTATAACTTTACTGCGGTGAATGGCTTATTCCTTGAAAGAGTGCAACCCAGCATTGCAGAAACTTTACCGGGTGTACAAGCAATCATTGCTGATGGGGGTGTTACCCATATTGGTCTCCTCCTCTTCTCAAAATACTTACTTCCTTTTGAATTGGCTTCCGTCTTACTGTTACTTGCAATGATTGGGGCCATTATTCTTTCGAAACGGCAATTCCCTGAAGAAGAGGCAGAAGGTGAACCTCACGTAAGCCAGGATTTGGACGGCGGCGCAATGGAAGGAAAATCTTGCTGCTCTCTGAACGAAGGCAATGGAAATTTAGCCTCTGAAAACTTTGATTCAGAGAAAGAAACATTAGGAGTGCATTAATTCAATGTTTAATATTGGTTTGTATCATTATATTGCCCTCACAACCATCCTGTTTAGCATTGGTCTGTATGGCGTTTTATCCAGCAGAAATGCAATTCGGCTACTGATGTGTATTGAGTTGATGCTGAATGCAGTGAACATTAATTTGGTGGCCTTTAATAATTATGTGAATATGAATGATTTGAGTGGGCAAATTTTTAGCATCTTTATTCTCACCGTTTCAGCAGCAGAAGCTTCTGTGGGGCTTGCAATTTTGATTGCATTGTACCGTCGACGTTCTACAGCGGATATGGAACGGTTTAACTTGTTAAAATGGTAGAAGTTCTAAGGAGACTGCGGTGACGGAGTTGATTCAAAATATCTGGTTAATCCCCATTTACCCTTTGATTGCTTTTGCGATTATTGTGCTGGGGAGATGGTCTAAAATCCTACCTCAAAAAAGTGGCGCCGCCTTAGTGGTTGGCTCGACCTTTCTGGGGCTTGTTCACACGCTTCTCTTTTTAAGTGCATGGGGTCCCCATTATGAGCCTATCAGTGTAAGTGCCCCCTGGCTGCATGCGGGTTCGCTCACATTATCGATGGGGTATTACATTGATGCTGCCGGAATGCTGATGCTGCTCATTGTAACCTCGGTAAGTTTGTTGATTCAAATATACACCCACGGCTATATGTACCACGATCCGGGATATAGCCGTTTTTATGCGTATCTCGCTTTATTTAATTTTTCAATGCTGTCGCTGGTCTTAAGTTCAAACCTCTTTCAAATGTATGTTTTCTGGGAAATGGTGGGAGTTAGCAGCTATCTTCTCATTGGATTCTGGTTTACCCGTCCCTCTGCCGCTGCAGCCGCAACAAAAGCTTTTTTAATGAACCGGATTGGTGACTTTGGTCTCCTCACCGGTATTTTGGTTTTACTTTATTTCACCTGGAATTGGTGGCCTGGCCCAGTGTTAAGCTTTACCGATATGTCAGGAGCTGCACAAGTTGCTTTACATGCTGCTGGCCCTGTTGGGTTTACCATTATGGCGCTCCTCATTTTTATGGGTCCTGTCGCCAAAAGTGCACAAATTCCCTTACATACCTGGTTGCCCGATGCGATGGAGGGTCCAACCCCCATTAGTGCTCTCATCCATGCCGCAACAATGGTTGCAGCAGGTGTTTTCTTGATTGCCAGAATGTACCCAGTCTTCACCATTTCACCAGTTGCAATGACCGTTATTGCCTGGGTTGGCGGTATTACGGCCTTTGTTGCTGCAACCATTGCCATTACACAGGTTGACATCAAAAAAGCACTGGCCTACTCCACCATGTCTCAATTAGGGTATATGGTGATGGCAATGGGGATTGGGGCTTATGCTGCTGGGCTTTTCCACTTAATGACCCATGCTTTCTTTAAAGCAATGTTGTTCCTCTGTTCAGGAAGTGTTATCCACGGCTGTCATGATGAACAGGATATGCGCAAAATGGGTGGGTTGTGGAAACATATGCCCATCACGGCCGCAACCTATTTAGTTGGAACCATTGCCATTACAGGTGTTTTACCTTTCAGTGGCTTCTGGTCCAAGGATGAAATTATTGGCGCTTCCATTTCACAGCCGCTACTGTTTGCCATTGGCGTTGTAACGGCTGGATTAACGGCATTTTATATGTTTAGAACCTATTTTATGACTTTTCATGGCGAATACCGTGGTCATTCCCATCCTCATGAATCCCCCAAAGTGATGTGGATTCCGTTGGTTGCCTTGGCCATTCCATCTGCCTTGATCGGCTTTGCATTATCTGGTCAATTAGGACTTCCTTCGTTTGAGCATTTTGTTCACTATGGTGTCAGCCTGGTTGAAAATGGCCCCAACTTTGCTGTGATGGGACTCTCCATGTCCTTTGCCATTGGTGGATACGTCCTTGCTTGGCTCATGTATGGTAGTCCAAAACTTATCAGTCCAGAGCGCCTTAAAACCACATTTAGCCCCTTGTATGAATTGCTCTGGAACAAATGGTATTTCGACAATGCTTACTTTTGGATTGCGAAAAATGTATATCTACCGTTTGCAGCGCTTTCGGCTTGGTTTGATCGCACCATTATTGATGGCATTGTGGGTCTGACGGCCAGTACGGTTAACGCAAGTGGCGGTGCGCTTCGGACGCTCCAAAATGGACGTGTTCAAAGTTATCTGATGATATTCTTTGGCGCCATTTTAACCCTTGCAATTGTTTTAATGTGGATAGTATAAGGAGTCATTTACGTGGATCATCTTCCGGTTGCCTCAATTTTAATCATTCTCCCGCTAGTTTATGCTCTGATACTTCCATTATTACCAAACAGGGATAAACTGCTGCACACTTTTAGCGGTGTTGGCGCTGGTTTACTCTTTGTCTTATCCGTGTTTTTCTGGTTGGCAACCGCCAAACACAATATTCCGGTTTACCAATACGTTCCCTGGTTGCCGCAACTGGGTATTAATTACATTGTGGGGGCCGACGCTTTAAGTTGGGTGTTGGTTCTGTTAACAACCTTTCTGGTCTTCATGTCCATTGTGGCCAGTTTTACCTCCATTAATAAACGCTTAAAACTCTATTACTCCATGATATTTATGCTCACCAGCGCCATCTTAGGCGTGTTTATGGCACGGGATCTCTTTGTATTTTTCCTCTTTTGGGAACTTGAATTGATCCCCATGTATCTGCTGATCTCTATTTGGGGTGGTCCTCGAAGAGAATACGCAGCCCTGAAGTTTGTTTTGTATACTCTGTTTGGCAGTATTTTTATGTTAGCTGCCATTTTAGGACTTTATTTCTTGAGCAAATCCATATTTGGCGACGGAACCTTTGATTTTTCAAGAGTGTCACAAATTCCCCACTTAGGTTTAGCCGTAGGTGCTCAGATTTTGCTCTTTTTGGGCTTTTTCATTGCGTTTGCAATTAAATTGCCAATGGTACCCTTCCATACATGGCTTCCCGATGCCCACGTTGAAGCTCCAACCCCCGTTAGTATGCTTCTTGCAGGTATTCTTCTTAAAATGGGTGCTTATGGGATGCTTCGTCTTTGTTTCGGGTGGTTTCCAGAAGCCGCTCACGTGTTAGCACCTTATTTGGTGCTGATTGGGATGATCAATATTATTTACACCGCTGGGGTTGCCATGGTCCAGGCCGACTTGAAAAAGCTTATTGCCTACAGTAGTGTGAGCCATATGGGCTTTGTACTCCTAGGCTTAGGTGCCTTAAACGCCATTGGGTTCAAAGGAGCAGTTTTCCAAATGATTAGTCACGGCTTAATCAGCGCCGGGCTCTTTATGATTGTTGGAACACTGTACACCAGAACTCATACCCGCTCCATTGCTGAAATGGGTGGCTTTGGTAAAAATCTTCCCACCGTTTACTTTTTCGCACTGATTATTGCTTTAGCCAGTCTTGGATTGCCCTTACTTGCTGGTTTCCCCGCTGAGACACTGGTGTTTTACGGTGCCTTTCTCTCGCATGCCTTCCAATCCATCCCATGGTTTGGCGGCACACATTTAATGCTTTCGATTCAAACGTTGACCATTATTTCAGCCATCGGTGTTATTTTGGGCGCAGCCTACCTGTTATGGATGTTTCAACGAGTCTTTATGGGGCCAATCTTTCCCAAATGGTCCGACTTAAAGGATGCCGTCCCCAGTGAAGCCTTTGTTCTTGCTGGTTTGGTCTTACCCATCATTATTATTGGGTTTGCTCCCAACTTGGTTGCTGGGCAATTTTCATCTGAAATGACGGCAATGGCAGCTCCCTATAACCATATTGAGGAAGCCCATAATCCCGTAACAACACAAACCATTGCCTCTATCCCTCGTTCTGTTATTGCTCATAAAAAAGGAGAAAGCCACTAATGTTTGATTTGTCTTCACTGACTGTGATGAGCCAACAGAATTTGTTTTATCTCCTACCTGAAGGCATTTTAACCCTGGGTCTTTTGGTTGTGCTTTGCCTCACCATTTTTAACCCCAAGAAAACTTCCGAAGAGAATTATGCCCTCATGCAAGTCTCTTTAATCACGGTTTTGTTGGCACTGTCGGCGTTGGCCTGGACCTTTCTAAGAGTACCCGTTATCACCCCTCAAAAAGCAGCTTATAGCAGTATCACCATTGACATGTTCGGGTATCTGATGCGGATGCTGATTTTACTCGGTGCAGGCGTCACCATTGCCATTTCTCACCGGTTTTTGGAAAAAAACACACGTATCGTATCAGATTTTTACGTCTTGATTATGGGTGCATCATTGGGCGGTATGCTTTTGGCCAGCTCAAATGACTTAATTATGGTGTTCGTCGCCCTAGAAACACTCAGTATTACCTCATACATTCTGGCAGGTTATTTTCGGCGAACCATTAAAAGTGCAGAAGCCTCACTTAAATATCTGATTTATGGTGGTATGGGAACCGCCGTCTTCTTGTTTGGACTTTCTCTCGTTTATGGGTTGGCCGGATCCACCAACTTCCAAGACATTGGTATTGCTCTGGTTCATTATCACGGAGTGGTTCACCCAACCTTGATTGTCATTATGTTAATGATTGTTGCCGCTTTAGGCTTTAAACTCTCAGCAGCGCCTTTTCATATGTGGGCTCCAGATGTTTATGAAGGCGCTCCAACACCAGTTTCAGCCTTTTTATCCGTTGTCTCTAAAACCGCTGCTTTTGCCATTACCATTCGGATGCTCCTTATTCTATTCTCAGGTTTTGCAGAATGGGCTGTGATTTGGGGTATTCTGGCGGTTCTTTCCATGATCATTGGTAACTTTGTGGCGCTCAAACAACACAATGCAAAACGTCTTTTGGCATACAGCACCGTTGCACATGCAGGCTATATGCTTCTTGGTTTGGTGGTTGGCACCAGCGTGAGTGTTAGCAGTTTGCTTTTCTACCTCGTTACTTACCTCTTTATGAACCTAGGTGCTTTTGCGGCCGTGATTGCGTTTAGTACGCTCACCCAAACGGATGAAATTACGGCTTTTAGTGGATTGGTTCAGAAACGCCCCTGGTTAACCTTTGGGTTTAGTATCTGTTTACTCTCTTTAACAGGCATTCCCATCACCGCCGGGTTCTTTGCGAAGTTCTTCCTGTTTCAATCGGTTGCATTGGCTGGCCCTGTATATATTTGGCTTGTTATTATTGCCCTGTTAAACAGCACCATCTCTATGGCATACTATCTCAACATCATTCGCCTGATGGTGGTTAAAGAGCCCTCCGCAGAAGTGGAAGCAATTTCAGACAGTGCTCCAACATCCTCGGCACTTTCAACGGCTTTATCCTTCTGTGTGTTTGCAACGTTGTTGCTGGGGATTTTTGCATCACCCTTTTATCAATTTACGACCTTATCGGTTCAGCAGTTGGCACAGCAAAGACCGATGGTGATAAGCCAAGCGATTTTTCAGAAGAAATAAACCTGTCCAAAGCACTTAAAGCTCGTTTCGCCAAAGCCTCATTCCGAGCTTTACGGTCTCGAATGGATTCTGCCAATGGGGGTAAAATGCCCCAGTTACTATTAATGGGTTGAAAATGCTTGGCTTCTGTACGGGTAATATACTGAAATAAGGCCCCCATCATACAATCTGAGGGGAAGGGATTGGGAGTCTCTCCATGAAGCAATTCGATAAGGGTTAAACTCGCCCTTAAGCCCGAAGCAATAGACTCTGTATACCCCTCAACTCCGGTAAGTTGGCCTGCAATGAGAATTTGAGGGAATTGGCGAAGTTGCATCGTTGGTTGTAAAACGGCTGGGCTGTTTAAAAAAGTATTTCGGTGCATGACCCCGTAGCGAACCACTTCTGCATTTTCTAAGCCTGGAATCAGCTGCATCATTTCTTTTTGCGCCCCCCATTTCAAGTTGGTTTGAAACCCTACCATGTTATAAAGGGTGCCTTCCAGATTATCCTGGCGCAATTGAATGACGGCATAGGGCCTTTTTTCAGTAGCAGGATCAACTATACCCACCGGTTTTAAAGGACCATAGCGCAAGGTATCCACACCGCGACTCGCCAAAACCTCAATGGGTAAACAACTTTCAAAGAAACGGGTCTCATTGGCCTCAAAGGATTTTAAGGGTGTTTTTTCAGAGTCCAGAATATGTGCCACAAGGGCCAAATACTGCTCTTTATTTAAGGGGCAATTAATATAATTGCCTGTGCCTTCTACATCTTGAGCAGACTTGTTGTACCGGTTTTGAAAAAAGGCCACCTCAAAATTAATCGAATCTTTGGTCACAATGGGCGCCGCAGCGTCAAAAAAGTAAAGTTGCTGCTGTTGGAGTAATTCTTGCAGGGTGCTTACCAACCCCGATGAGGTGAGAGGGCCTGTGGCAATGATCACATAATCGGCATCTTCTGGTAATGCAGTGACATCTTCAGAGACTCTTGTAATTTGAGGCATTTGAGCGACTTGTTCGGTGATGGCCTTTGAAAAACTTTCCCGATCAACAGCGAGCGCATTACCCGCAGGTACGGCAAGGCGATCAGCCGTTTTAATGAGCTGACAATCCAGCCTGCGCAACTCTTCCTTCAGTAAACCGCTGGCTGTGGAAAGTTGTAGATTCCCAAAACTATTGCTACAAACAATTTCTGCAAGCTCATCGGAATGATGTGCCGAAGATCGTTTTAACGGCTTCATTTCATAAAGGGTTACCGGAATATTTCTTTTTGCAAACTGTAGAGCAGCCTCTGATCCAGCCAAGCCGCCACCAATTATCGCAATTTTCGGATGTACCAAGATTAACACCGCTCCAAATCAATCTCAACAGCTTCTAAACAAAGAGCTCTTAAAGATTTTACCGTAAGTTTGCCTGGCATGGAAACTCAACCTCTCCTCTCAATCACAATTCCTCAAACTCCAAATAACCAGCGCCTATTCCGGGCGAAAGCGCCCCAGGAAAAGAAACATTCGTTAACAATTGGCACAAAAAGTTAATAAATTGTTTTTATATATTTAGATAATGTTAATTCTCTCTATTTCGTTCTTTTTTATAGTCTCTTTTCGATGGTAGGAAAATGTTTTAGGAGATTTCGCGTATGAGTTTCGCTGCTGAAATGGCACGCGACATGCTGTTAACAGCTCGCAACAATGACTTAGAGCTTCAAATGAACCAGTTGACAGAGAATTTAATGCAGTTGCAATCCGTTGCATCCAGCTTATTTTCTCTGACATCAAACATGATGCCAGGAAGCGCTCAGGCACAGATTATTGAAGTTCGACAAGCTCAGTTGGCTGAAGTTGAAAAAGGCATTGATATGCGTCTTGAGTTGGTCAAAGCTCAGCAAAAAGCGGTTACAACAGAAATGGATGCAGTCCGAAAAGTGATCTCTGATGATATTCAGCGTTCCTTTAAGACATTTGCCAATGGTTAAAAAATAGCTTTAAGCTCGGTCTTGTCTATTTCGCCACTTGGGTTTTTTCTGTGCCCTTCGCACGGTAAACCCGGCATAGGGTATTTTGTCTCAAATTCAAATTGGCTTTCAGCAACCAGGGCGTTTTATAATAAGCCCATTCCCCAGAGATAAAGAAAAAGGGATTTTGCTTTGCGAATCGGTTATCTAGGCCCCGTTGGGACCCATTCTCAATCTGCTACAGAATGCTTTCTTTCGAAATACAGTCAATCCGCCTCAGGTTTAACCGTCCCCATGGACACGTTATCTCACATTATACAGGCCGTAGAAGAAAACGCTTTAGATATGGGCTGCATCCCCGCCGAAAATGCGCTGGAGGGCTCCGTTGCAGAAGTATTAGATAGCCTCGCGCTGAACTTGGAAAAAACCCATATTATTGCTGAATTTATCCGGCCGATTCAGCATGCCTTGATTCGTCACGACAAATTTTTAAAGGGAATTGCCTACATTCATTCTCATCCGCAAGCCATTGGCCAGTGCCGAGAAGCTCTATACACACTTCTGGGTAAAGACGTCAAATTTATTCCCGCATCATCCACATCTGAAGCTGTCAAAGCATTGTTATCCCTGGATGAGACCCATGCCGCTTTGGGATCAACCAAAGCCGCAGAACACTATGGACTTGAAATATTGGTAGAAAATATCGGCAATCTCGACCAAAACGCCACCCGGTTTTTTATCATTTCAGCCCATGAAACCGCTGGGTCAGACTTTTTAATCATTCCATCCCAAACACCGGTGAAAACATCCCTTTGTATTGGGCTTTTTAAAAATAAACCCGGTGCACTTCTTGAAATCCTAACACTTCTTGCAGAACATCATCTGAACATGAGCAAAATCGAATCCCGGCCCACCAAAAAAAGCCTGGGGGATTACCTGTTTTACCTGGATATTGAGGGTTCTATTCCCCCACCAGTAGAAACCCTTTTACAACAAAAAACCCAGTTTTATAAGTGTTTAGGGGTGTATCCAGTCTTAGGCATGCTTAATGACTAGCAATTTCTCGTGCACCTTCTAAATCCGGGCGCACGTTCATAATTTTACAGTGAGACAATCTGCTGGCCGAGCCTTTTAAAAGCCCAAGGGTCTCTTGATGCACCTCTGGGTTAGGGGTGAAAACAGCCAACGCAGACCCAGAACCACTAATGACAGTACCTAATACGCTAGTTTTCTGTAATAATTGCTTGAGAATGTCAAATTCAGGAATCAGCTTACTTCGGGCTGGTTGGTGCAAAGTATCCGAAGCCAGGGCATACTGGAACAATGATTCATCCTGATGTTCTACGGCATAAATCCATGCTGCAATCCCTCGAACAGTGGCAACGGCTTCTTGCTGAGAATAATGGGCAGGCATAATGGTTCTTGCGTCATGAGTACTGACTGGCTCTGGCAGAATCACCAATATCATGCCCCATTTTTCGGGCCAATCCATAGAGAATGACCTGTGATCACTTAAGCAACAGCGCACACCACCCAACAATGCAGGCACCACGTTGTCCGGGTGACCTTCCATGTCCACAGCCATCGAAACCAAATCAACCTTGTTAAGGGGCTTAGGGTGCATGGCATTGGCCAGATACAACCCCGCAACAATAGCCGTTGAACTACTGCCAAGACCTCGGGATAAGGGCACATGCGCTTCAATCACCAGTTTTGCTGGAATTAAGTCTGATTGACGAATCTGAAAATAATGGCAATACGCTTTTGCCAACAAATTTTCAGAAGGTGTTAAGGAAAGCCCTTCTACAGGAACACAGGTGCTGGGTGATAACACTACCGAAAGGATATCGTCAGGATGGGCTTCAAAATGGTTATAAAATTGAAGCGCCATCCCCAACGTATCAAAACCCGGTCCGAGATTGGCAGAAGTCGCAGGGACCTTAATTTTCATGGGTGTTTAGTTGACCAATAACCTCTTTGGGATCCACGATAGAAACGACTCTGGGCTGGCCGAAAATTTCTTTTGCCACCCGTTGGACATCCTGTGGTGTAATTTGCTGCACCAACTGTGGATACTCCTTATCAAACTGATAACCAACGCCCATTGTCTCATAAAATCCCAGATAATAAGCCTGATTGGCATTGGATTCATGAGCCAAGGCAAAAGTCCCAGTTAGCTTATTTTTAGCATCTTGAAGTTCTTGTGCAGAAACAGGCTGGGTCAAAAGACGGGTGACTTCCTGCTCAAAGCCATTTTGGACATTTTCCAGGTTCCGGGGATCCGTTCCAATATACATGGCAAAGCTTCCTTTTTCCAAAGAGCTGGGAAACATACTGCTCACCTGGTAAGCCCAACCATGCTTTTCCCGAAGATCTACAAACAAACGAGAACTTAAGCCAGACCCCAGAAGTGCATTAATAACCTTCAGCGTAAGGTAATCTTTATGGGTTGAAATCGCTGGCGCTAACCAGGCATATCCAACCCAGGTTGCTGCTTGTTGGGGCTTATGCGCAATAATCGTTACATTTTTTGAAAGAGGTTGGACAGGCTGATATTTTGGTGCATGAAAGGCTTCTTCTACCGGCAAGCCTTCAACAATCTGCTGGAGACTGGTTTTCACAAGACCCGGATCAAAGTTCCCCGCCACGGAGATCACTAGGTTTTTAGGCTGCATCTCTTTGTGGTAGTAAGAAACAACGTCTTGTCGGGTAACACTTGGCAAGGCTTCCTCCACCGTTTTACCCACCGCCCCATAGGGATGATTGGGATAGAGTCCATGGGTCATGTTTTCAAACATCAAGCTGCTGGGCTGATTACGACCTGTTTTTAAGGCTTCAATCAAATCAGCTCGGGTTTTATCAAGTTCACTTTGTGAAAACGTCGGATTTTGCAAGACATCCTGAAGGATTAACAGTAATTTGCTAAAATCCCCAGCAACACAGGTACCCGTAATTTGAAAAGTATCATTATCACTGGAAGCATCTAAGGAAAGACCTAAACGACCAAGTTCATCACTAATTTGTGCTTCAGTCCTACTTTTGGTTCCCTTTAAAAGTAGACTACTGGTTAACTGAGGAACACCCGGTTTGGATTCAGCCAGGCGACCGCCTTTTGCAAAAATATCAATGGCAACCGTCTGGGTTGTCGGCGAAGGTTTTAGCAACAATGTGGCCCCATCCGGGAGGACAACTTTAGAAACCTGAGCCGTATTTTGAACAGTTTTCATGGCATTTTGAGAAGACGCCACAGGGACTTTTGCCGCATTTTGTAACAATGCAATATTTTGCTGCTCTTGTTGTGTAGCGCCTGCATCCTTTGCGCCAGGAATTTCTTCCACCATGGCCGCTTTGTCAAAGTTTAAATACTTTTGCGCTGCCGCTTGGACCTCTTGAGCCGTCACTTTTTGAATATTATTGACGTATTCCGAATAGTCGCTTAGTTTGCCAATAGTTACACTGTACCCAATAGACTCAGCAACACCGCCTGTTGATTCGTTTAAAAAAGCAAAGTCTTTAATCACCTGTGTTTTTGCTTTTTGCATTTCTGCAGGCGTTGGCCCTTGAGCTTTAAAACGTTCCAATTCTTTTAAAATGGCTTTTTTAGCAGCTTCCCGATTTTTGGGTTTCATTGCTGCGTAAACAGCAAACACACCTGCCTGGCGTTGGGTGCCATTATCCACAGATATTTCATTCACCAATTGCTGTTTTTCTTTTAAGTCTTGGTATAAGCGAGAGCTACTCCCTTGGCCCAAAATACTGGCTGCAATATCCAAGGCATCGTTTTCAGAACGACCTTTAACAGAGGGTGCTTGGAAGCCCAGCTCAAACTCTTCCGCAGCAATATTGGGATCACTAAATACCGTTGA
The DNA here is from genome assembly GCA_025449835.1 of Vampirovibrionales bacterium. GTDB lineage: Bacteria > Cyanobacteriota > Vampirovibrionia > Vampirovibrionales > JAGQHJ01 > JANWIO01. The sequence continues at coordinate 1,184 of JANWIO010000151.1, read as the reverse complement.
CTTCGGATGCGTTAAGGGGTGAACTGGCTCAAAATGAGGAATACCAGCTTTGGGTCGGGTTTGCTCAGCATAGGCTTGGTCAAATACTTTCTGAATCAAGGCCGCCACTTGCTGATGGTTCACATCTCCCACCACAACTGTTTTAAAGTTTTTGAGTTGATACCATTTATGGTAATACCCTAAAATTTCCTGCCGCGGCAAAGTTTGAATATTGTATTTAGGGCCTAACGTATCCATAGCATAGGGATGCCCTGCAAAAAGCAGTTTATCCAAAGCGATGTAGGCCTTACGTCCTGGAGAATCGAGAGAACGGTTAATTTCTTCCTGAACCACTTTACGCTCATGGGTCAATTCTGGTGGATTAATGCTGGCATTCATCAGCATATCCGCTTGCAGCTTTGCCGCTATCGGCAAAAATGAAGCGGGCATCGTAATATGAAAATGGGTAAAATCGTCACTGGTAGCGGCATTAAATTCTGCCCCATGGGATTCTAAAATGCGATCAATTTCGCCAGGTTTATGATGAAGCGTTCCTTTAAAAGTTAAATGCTCTAAAAAGTGGGAAACACCATTATCATGAGGGACTTCTTGCGCCGAGCCGGTATTCACCCAGGTATCAATGGTTACAATGGGCTGGGTATGGATTTCTTGCACATACACCTGCTGTCCCGAAGGCAAAATGGTATGGTAAATCTGGGGCGCAGTATCCACAGTACTCCAGCTAACAGCCGTTAGCAAATTTAAAGGCAACACAAAGGTTGCCAACGCTGCAATCGATATGGATTTATGAAAAAACTTCCGTTGAATGGGTTTCCGCATCATATAAACCTCTCACTATCATAATATTGGAATGAACTGCTACCCCGTATTGTGCCAGATCAGTTCCTAAAAATAAAATACATTGCTCAGAGAAGGCGCTTCATATTACATCCTCCAATTGTGTTTTTGTGATATTTCCCTAAGAACTTCCTTTTAATGCTTTTCCTATATGGGATAGGGACTTAATAACGTAGTGAAGTGAATAACACGCCCCAATGTGTCCAAACCCCTCTCCAAGAATACTCTGTAGCATTGGGCTGTCTTTACTGATTAATTCCGTGATTCCAGTATTATCAAGCCCAAAATAGCCAATAAGAGGCACAACGGGACTCAGTAAGAAATTTTTTAAACTTGCTGCAAGGTGC
>JANWIO010000150.1 GCA_025449835.1 Vampirovibrionales bacterium | reverse complement strand
GGTTGCCACAGAAGACCATGCCCGGCTATTCCAAGCTGCAAATAACGTCAACTTTCCTCGCTTTGAGGTTGTGGGTTAAATGTTTAGGGATTGAGCTTCATTCTAAGGCTCTCTCTACTATTTAAACATGATAATGCAGGGCCTGTTCCTGCCCTGCACCGCCCCTATTTGCCATTTCATCTTAGCAACAAACCTACCCCTATTAATAAACTAATACCCCGAAATCTCATTGTGCAGCCTTTAAGGCGTCTAATATTTTTTGTGAATAATATTGGCACAGTTCAAGCGTGGCATGGGCCAAGAGGGTTGTGGGCATCATTTCGGTTTTCCAAGGCTGATAGCCACAATTTTTATACATCAATATCAAGGGCGTTTCGGGATAATCGGCACAAATCTGAGGACGCCTGGGATCGTTGTATATCGTGCATTTATTATCACTGCTTAAATAGGGGCAATGATAAAAGTAAACCGGTCCATCAGCCTGATCCAGAATCTCCGTGACCATCTCCGGGAACTTGGCTTGCGCAGCTTCTGGGGAATCATAGGGCAAAAACACACTGGTAAACTGCTGCGCAAAATAATCCCCATTTTGGGCCTTCTCCTGAAGGGTTTCATAGCTAAATTCAGAGCTGGCCAGGCTACAACAGACACCACACTGATGGCAACTGCCTTTCACATTTTTGGCCTGCTCAATTTTCTCCAAACTCTCTAAAATTTGCTTGCCAATGGTTTGATCCAGCGTAATAATCACTTCTTTTTGCCACGCCTGATAGCCACAGTCTGTGTGCAAGATTTCTAAAATACTGGTTGCAGGCGTCTCACATTGGGTACAATGATGGTTGGCATGTAATTGCGCAAAGAGATCCAACAGGCGCTGGTGCGCCAGTTCAAACAATTCCCGGTATTGTTGCTTTATGGTAGAAATATCGTGTGTTAAACCCATAGGTTCATTGTAATACGATTTTGTAAAATCCGTCTCCACCCCCTAAATTACGTATCATTCCCATTCTTTTTGCATCTTGCCTTGCTCAGGATAAACTGGATCTTTCCCTTACCCTTGAATCAGGAATTTCCGAATGTTTTTCACCAAATCCCAAATCAATGCCTTCCATTACGACCCAAAGGCCAGAATTGGGCCATTGTTTGGCCTGTCTGAGCTTTTTTATCGGTTGGGGGTCCGTTACAGAAATACCGCATATCGCAAGGGAAAGCTCTCTGTTTGCAAATTACCGGTGCCGGTTATCAGTGTGGGAAACCTGACCACAGGAGGCACAGGGAAAACCCCGATCGTAATTGCCTTGGCACAGTTTCTCGAAAAACAAGGATTGCGTGTAGCAGTTTTATCCCGAGGGTATGGCGCAAGTGAGCCAACAGATTTTCATGAAGCCAATGACCCCAAGTACGGGGATGAACCCTATTTGATTCAACAGCATTTAAAGACGGGTCAAGTTTTTGTGGGGAAAGATCGGTTTTTGACCGGGCAAAAAGCCATTGCTCAGGTTCAGCCCGATGTGATTCTTTTGGATGATGGCTTTCAGCATCTTCGCTTACACCGAGACATAAATATTGTTCTGGTGGATGGCACCTTAGGCTTTGGCAATGGTCATTTGTTACCGGCTGGCCCATTACGAGAACAGGTTTCGGCACTGTCTCGGGCAGATTTTATTTTACTCACCAAACAAATCTCCTCCCATCAGAGAGAATCGCTTCAACATCAATTAGAACAGCTTCAACTGACCCATATTCCTGTTCTTGATTGCCCATTTCAAGCCATTGATCTGTGGCATCCGGTATCTCAAAGTGCCTTTCCCTTAAACTTTTTGGAAAAAAAGTCGTGGACTCTCCTCTCTGCCATTGCACAGCCGATGGCATTTGAGGATATGGTAGGAGAGATGATGGGCCATCCCGTAGAACAACATTTTCAGTTTTCGGATCATGCCCAGTTTTCAGAACGTCATCTGGGGCGTGTCAACGCTTATTTGAAGACGCATCCCACAGCATTAATGTTAACCACAGAGAAAGACTGGGTAAAGCTAGATGGGGTAATACCGGAAGATCTTCAGAAAAAGGTCTATCTCCTCCGGATTCAACCCGTAATGGATTGGAATCCCCTCGTTGCGTCCCTGTTACCGAAACAACCGGTGACGCATGGCCAATAAACCACAAAAAATCGTGGTGGCCCGGTATCGCTTTATTGGCGATACCCTTTTGACCGTCCCCTTTTTAAGGGCCTTACGTCACCAAAACCCGGAGGCGGAAATCCATTTATTAATCGGGCAAGATGGATACCCTTTGATGAGAGAATGCCCTTATATTGACCAAGCTATTGCTTTTGAACCCAGGAAATTGGGATTTTGGAAAGCCACAAAGCAAATTCAGCAACAGCATTATGACTGCGCCTATGTTTTAAAACGCTCCTTTTCAAGCGCCTTGATGATGAGATTAGCCGGAATTCCTGATCGGATTGGGTTTGATACGGAGCATCGGGGATTTTTATTGACCCGCCGGGTTCCTTATCGGGAAAAAACCCAGCATGAAGCCCAGTGTTTTCTGGATCTGTTACCCCAAACACCTCGTGAGACGCCGGATCTGCATCTGGAAACCTGGCTTCCAGATTCGGTTTTGGAATCGGCCAAAGGTTTTTTGCAGGAGACAACAGGGGCGCACATCGCCTTACATGTCACCTCCGATCAGCTCGCAAAGACTTGGCCGATCCGGCATTTTCAAGCCCTCGCCGAAATGTTAGTATCCGAATACAATGCCTCACTCTATTGCCTGGGGATTGCATCGGAGTGGGACGTCGGGGAAGACTTTCGCCAAGGAGTATCAGATGCTGTTAAAGCGCAAACTGTGAACTTGTGCGGTAAAACTGACCTTTTAGAGAGCTTAGCCTTGCTAAAACATTTGGATTTGGTGGTAGCCAACGACTCTGGCCTAGTCCATATGGCTGCCGCTGTAAACACCCCATTAGTTGCCTTGTTTGGCCCAATGGATCCCAATCAATGGCGACCACTCAGCGAAAATGCTACAGTGCTCACTCATCCCGACTTGACCTGTCAGCCCTGTCGGATGAAAATCACCTGTAATCAATTGTATCCATGTATGACCGAAATCACACCCCAACAGGTAATGGAAGTATGCAGAGCGTCTTTGAAGTCTTAGAATGGCCCAAGGTGGTTGAACACCTGGAGTCATGTTGCCAAACGGGCTATGGACGTTTGTTGGTGGATGAAAACAGCCTGTTTTTATCCGATCTCCCAGAAATGCAACATGAGTTGAAGCGCGTGGATGAAGCCAAAATCCTGTTGTTGCGCTATGGAGATACCCCCCTTCAGGAGCCGCCGGACATTGCCCCCACCCTCAACCGGTTGGCCAAAAACGGGGAGATTCAATCGCCTGAAGAACTGGGCATGATGCTCACCGCACTGAAAACCTTGCGTCAGTTGGTTCGTTTTTTCCTCCAAAATCGCTCCCGTGAACAAACGCCCCTTCTCATGGCCGAATTGGAAGATATTCAGATTCCCAATGCGGCCATTGAAGCCATAGAAGCCTTGGTAACGCCTCAGGGCGAATTACGAGAGTCTGCCAGTGACACCTATGCGAGACTAAAACATCACATTTTCGAGGCGCAAAATGGCATCAAACGACAGCTTCAGTCTATGATCACCCGACCCACAACTTCCAAGTACCTGCAAGAACCCATTATTACCCAGCGGGAAGGCCGGTGGGTGCTGCCAGTGAAAGCAGAGTATAAGGCAGAGGTGCCTGGGATTGTTCATGGGGTTTCGGCCACAGGCGTTACCCTTTATGTTGAACCCAATGGGGTGGTAACCCAAAACAACAAATTGATTGCCTTACAAAGTGAGCTGGCACAAGAAATCCGGCGGATTTTAAGAGGAATGTCCCAAACGCTTTTCCCCGAGGCCCCATCATTACAAGAATTTGTGGCAACGTCAGCAAAGTTAGATCTGTTACTGGCCAAGGCCCGGCAAAGTATTTTACTCAAAGCCAACCCCGTTAGCCTTAATCAACAGGCTGGGTGTTTACACTTACGTCAGGCCAAGCATCCCTTGTTGGTGCTTCAGTCTTCTGCCGTGGTGGCCAATGACATTATTTTGGAAACGCCCACACGGGTACTCCTCATTACCGGCCCCAATACCGGGGGAAAAACCGTTTTATTAAAACTCATTGGCCTGTTTGCCTTAATGGTTCGCTGTGGCCTTCATGTACCGGTGGCAGAAAACTCCGCAATGGCATTGTTTTATCCCATTTTGGCCGATATTGGCGATCCCCAAAGTATTGCCCAAAGTCTTTCGACGTTTTCGGGGCACATGGCCCGGTTAAAATCATTTTTAAATGAGCCGGATTTATCTTACGGCCTGATCCTGATCGATGAAATCTGTGCAGGGACTGATCCAGAAGAAGGGGCGGCCCTGGCTCAGGCGTTACTAGAAACCTTTTACAAGCGTGGCGCCACCACCATTGTAACCACGCACATCGGTGAGCTTAAAGTCTTTGCCCATCAACACCATGGGTATTTAAACGCCTGTGTGGAGTTTGATGCAGAAACCCTAAGCCCTACCTATCGCCTGATTTTAGGGGTTCCTGGTACCAGTAATGCGTTAAATATTGCTTCTCGCCTAGGGATCTCACCCGATGTAATTGGTTTGGCCCGACAAAAGCTGACCAAGTCCGCCTCAGACTCTGCCAGTCTGATTGAGTCGTTGGAGCTGAAAAATCGCCAATTGGCCGAAGAGTTGGCCCAAGCCAAAAAGTTGCGAGAAGAGATTCAGTGGGAAGAAGCCCAGTTGCGCCAGCAGTTAAACCGAGTAGAGGGCGAAAAGAAGAAAACACTCCAGATGTATCGGGAAAGTTTGAAAGAAAAGCTCCGGGGGATTGAACAAGAGGTGGATGACCTCAAACAAACCCTTCGTAAGCAGGATAAACCGGATCGCCAAACAGTTCAGAATATAAGCGGTCGGTTTCGTAAGGCTCAGTCTCAGACCGGAGAAGTTTTTGTGGCCGAAACGCAGAAGCTCTATCCTCACCCCGGATTAACGTGGGAGGGCTTACAAATTGGGGATATTGTGGAATCGCGCTCGTTGAACTTAACCGGCACCATTATTGAGAAGCATGCCACCCGTCAGGAAGTGACATTGCAATCTGGGATTCTAAAAACCACAGTACCTTTTTCAGACATTGCCCAAAAAGTGGGAAAAGCCCAACCAAAGTCTTCAAAACCATCTTATTCTTCAGCCAAGGCGCACCGACCCACCCCGAAATCTTACAACATGGAGTGTGATGTGCGGGGCCTCAACAGTGATGATGCCCTTGGGGTTCTTGAGAAATTCTTGGATGACGCCATGGTCGCTGGGATTTCAACGGTTGGGGTGATTCATGGACTCGGGACTGGGGCCTTAAAAAAAGCTATTCGAAGCTATTTAAAAGAGCTGCCCTACATTAAAAGTTTTGGGCCTGCCGCCGCAACCGCTGGTGGGGATGGGAAAACTTTAATTGAATTGTAGGGGATTGCACCGTTCAGGCTTCAATCAACGGGAGTTTGAGTAGCCAAACGGTAAGATGCAGGGAATGTTTCTACTCTATATTACCAAAGATCTTATTCCAGAGGCCGTTCCCTCCTCTGGACACATCCCTAAGGGAATTGTTCCCCTAAACTTCGGCAGCTTGAAGCCCAGATAGGATAAAATGCGCACACCGACCCGCCTCTCCATCAGGATCGAGGTTTGAAGTTTTGGTAAGATAGGTCTTTGCCTCTACAATATCGCCTTTTTGGAGATAGCAGTTCGCCAGGTTACTATACACCCAGGCATTTTGAGGCTCTAGCATTACCTGATGCTTATATTGATAGATGGCTTTATCCCATAGCTCCATTTTTGAATAGAGCCGAGCCAGGTTAAAGCAGATGCGATTGTCTTTGGAATCCACTTCACCGGCTTTTTTGAAGAAAAATTCAGCTTCTGTAATGCGTCCCAGATCTTCCAGCGCCAACCCCAGATTCATGTAAGGGTTAATAAAGTGATTATCCTCCTGAATTGCTCGTTTCCACCAAACACAGGCATCATCAATTTGCTGTAATAAAGCGTATGCAACACCAATTTCAGTCGCACATTGAGCACGTTGGCGCTTCGTGGCATGTTGCATCAGCTTAAAAGCTAATTCCATAGAGGCCAGGGCTTGAGCATAATTTTGCATCCGCTTTTGCAAACAGCCTAGCTCATAATGCGGCAGGAAAAGATCGGGATTTTCCTGGATTAAATTAAGTAAAATGGAAAACTTGGTGGGTAACTCTTCATGGGCATTAATATAATGGGCATTGGCAAGCTGTTGATATTCGTTAAAATGGGTTGCCAAGGAGAATTGCTGAAGTTTTAACCAACAGTTTAAGGCATGCTCCGGATCAATTGCGCCGATAATTTGGGTAGAGGCCCATTGCAGAAAATTTTTCAATCCCTTCCAGCTGGGTAAAAACATGTTGGCTTTCACATGCTCGGAATTAAAAGTGTTGAAGTCGTAATGAAGCTTCAGTAAATGATTGTCTCTCACCAGGGAAAAGACCCGCAGTTCAATGTGGATGTTCTCCAAAAACCCAGTTGGACCAATCTCCGTATCAAAAGCCCCGTATAGCACATAATTACATTCGTGGCGCAAACACAAATCCCGTAGTTCATGATTTTGTTCGTCATACGTTAAAAACTGCCGTATTGCAACGGGATTAGAAGAAGCCGCTGTATGATCTACAAATTCAAAAGGTGTAAGCCACGCAAATCTCTGAATTAGACCAAACAGGAGAAACTTTTCAAAATCGCAAAAGGCAATTTCTGTTGTATCCTTTTGGAATGCAACCCCTAGGATTTTGTATTCCGGTGCAACAGGCGCCATATACGCTTCTCAGTGCTTCCTTCAACATATTTAAATTCCAAGTAAGTTGGATATCGACCAACTTTTTGTAAAGTTGAATATTTTTCCTTAGGGGGATTCAAAGGCTTTCAGGGAGGCTGATAATGTTGCAAATCTGTTATTGTAAGGCCTAGGGGCAAGATATTGGATTTTTCCAGGAAGTGCCTCACTCAGCACGTTGCCTTTCGAGGAAATCATGGCAGATAAACCGGTATTGGTAATTAAAATTAGGGGCGCACCGGATTCTGTAGCTCGAAATTGATTCATCGCCAGGAACTGAGCATCTAGCAAAGGGTTTTGATGATACCATCCCAAATTACTGAAGGTCACCAATAGCCCCACCCCTTCTTTACGATATCGAAAGGCCAGATTCGGATAAAGGGCTTCAAAACAGATAAGTGGCCCAATTTTGAGTCCATTGAGCCTTAAAGGCGGCTGATTCAAACGCCCCTTGGTAAACCCCGTACTGTAATCAATACCCCACTGTTGCAGGATATTCACCAGCCATTTTTCTGGGATCCAAGGTGTTGTTTCGCCAAAGGGCACTAAATAGCGTTTTCCCAAAGCTTGCAAGGGATGGGGTTGTGAAAATAACAAGGCCCCATTATAAATGCCTGACGTGGTTTGAAAAATTCCACCCGACAACAAGGCCGTTTGAGGCGGTAAATGGTATGGATCAACGGTATCTCCTTGGGGAAGTTCAATCACGCCTTCTGGCAATAAAATTAAATGGGTTTTTGAGTCCTCTTTTTGCAAAACAAGATTGATTAAATCTTGATAATACTGCCTTTTATCCGATTGTGTGAGGAAAAGCCGTTCAGCTTCAATGGGAATATCCCCTTGAATGGCGACAGGATTTAAAGTTTCAAACACATGGCTAATGGGTGGCGGATGAAACACACTGGCGCTCATAATCAATAAAATGGCCGTTGCTGCGGTGAGGAGTTTTTCAGGTCGTTTGGCAAAAATGGCTTGATAAATCACAATATTCACCAAGACAATAAGGTATTCTAATCCCCAAAACGTAAACGTGTAGGCACTTTCTCGAATCCAAGACACACCAGCCTGAGAATACGCCAGGAATCCCCATGGCAACCCAATGGCGTTTTGATTTAAAAACCAGAGTCCACAGACCCATACCAACGGCGCTAAAAATAAAAATGAAAGCGGCCATCTTCGATGGATTGCAAAGAATCCCAACCAGATAATACTCACAATCAGCCCCTGAAACAGCGATGCAACCGTCCATGCAGCACCAGTGACGAGGAGACTTACCCATGGTGAAAACCCCATCCAGGTGAGGGGATGTAATCCCCAAAACCAGCTGAGCAAAATGGCATGATAGAGGTAACCAAAAAGAAATCCTTGGCCCCAGGCTTCTTTCCAAGAGTCACATTGGGAGAGCGCCCAGATTGCCGGAATCAATCCAATCCAAGCCAAGGGCCAAATCCCAATCCCCGGTACGGAAAGACCTAAAAGCAAAGCACTTAAAATAACGCACCAATTGCGCTTTTGTGAAAGCCACTGTTTAATAGAAGAGATGAAGATTCTTGGCATTGATCCTGGTCTTGAACGGGTTGGGTTTGGCCTCATTGAATGTGATGCCCAACAAACTTACACTGCCCAAGATTGGGGCATTATCCGCACCTCCAAACATGAGCCGGAGGCAGCTCGGCTGAGCAGTATTTATACTGCCATGAATGAGCTGATTCAACAAACAAAGCCAGCGATGGCCGCCGTTGAAAAGCTGTTCTTTTTTCGAAACGCCAAAACATTGATGCCAGTGAGTCAAGCTCGGGGGATTATTATTTTGGCCTTGTATAACGCAGGGATTCCCTTTGTGGAGTACACACCCATGCAAGTTAAAATGAATATGACTGGTTATGGGAAGTCTGATAAAAAAGCTATCCAGGCCATGGTAAAGCAATTGCTCACCATGGACGAAACGCCTGAACCCGATGATGCCGCAGATGCCTTGGCAATTGCCCTTTCATGTGCCTTTGAGCAAGGTACCATCAATCTTTTATCTGTGCGTTGAAACTTCGCTCTCTTTTGACTAGCATAGAACCATCCTGTGGAATCGCCTTCGTGGGAGATCCAAAGGGATTGTGTTTCTAGGTTAAGCAGAAGGAATCGTTTCATGACCCAACCTCTTCGAATTGCCATCCTCGGTGCCGGTGGACTTGGCAAAGGCATGGTACAACGTGTTGAACTAACGCCAGATTTTAAAACCGTTGCCCTGGTTGATCGGGAAGCCTACCTTTTTGATTCTGATGGTATTTCTTATGCCCAGGTTCAATCTCTGCAACACCTTCGGCAACACCCCGATAGCGTGCCCTCAGCCCAAGCCATTCAAGATTTAATGGCAACCCATGCTGATGAAATCGATGTGATTTTTGTGGCTCTGCCTAATTTACCCGTTACTTTTATTCCCGATGTGGTGAAGCAGATTGCCACTCAAACCAACTTCCAAGGTGTTATGGTGGATGCCTTAAAACGAACCCGTGCCGTAGAAGCCATGTTCACCCTGGATGAAACCTTACGTGATCGACGTATTTTATACATCACCGGCGCTGGGGCAACCCCTGGATTTTTAAGCACCATTGCCGCCGTGGCAGCGCAATCCTTTGTGGAAGTTACCCATGTGGATATTCGTTTTGGGGTGGGCATTGCCAACTGGAGCCAATACCGGGCCACCGTTCGAGAAGATTTTCTTCACTTAGAAGGCTTTGATGCTGAGAAAGTAAACGCCATGAGTGATGCTGACATTGAAGCCGAGTTGGAAAAACGCAATGGCATTTTAGAACTCCACAACATGGAGCATGCCGATGACATCATCCTGGAATTGGCAGGTATCTGCAAACGAGAACAAGTGACCGTAGGCGGTGTGGTTGACACCCGAAATGCTCAAAAACCAGCACATACCCAAGTAACCATTACTGGGAAAACCACGCTAGGGGTTGAAGCCTCCCATTTATTAACCTTAGACGATGCCACCACCATGATTGATAATGTGTGTGGTCCAGCACTTGGCTTTTTACGTCAAGGGTATCAATGGTATCGACAAAATCATTATGGTGTGGTCACCTCAGCAGACTTAATGCCCCGTGGCCCATTACCCCTTAAAACCCGTACTCTAGTCTAAAGAAGGGTAGCAAGTTCCCTTTTTCTTCCTCCCCTCTTGGATAAAACATTCCACGACGGAGGTGTCCAGAGGAGAGAACGGCCTCTAGAATAAAAAAGCTTACCTACTTAATTCTTAGGCATCTTTTTTTCCGACGCTAATTCTTTGGCATCCTTTTTAGCAGATCTGGCATTGAGAAAAACTTGGCTCAGGGCAGTTCCTCCCATCACGTAAATAGACAACATCACCGCTGCAAAGAGAAAATTTTCAACACGATTACTTTTTTTGGCTGCAATAAAAAACTGATTGGCTGCCTCTTGGCATTTTTGCGTTTCTGCAATCCCAATTCTCGGCATTAAAAAGGCATTAGACCACTCTTCATACATTTTTTGGCATGTCGTCAGGTCTTGCCGACTGTTACCATAGCGCTCCAGAATTTTTTGGGTCAGTTCAATTTCTTCAGGCTTAACCGCTTTTTGGTCCGGCATAAACTGAGGGTTAAATTGATTGAGTCCCGCATGCAACGTATACATGTACTGCAAAAATTCCCCTCTGGGGCCTGAGAATTTCCCATCCTGAATGGGAGGAAGATTCTTAGGCGTAATGTCTTGGACTAAAAAATCCTGAAATTGATGAATTCCCTTGGTATAAGGCGAGTGTTTATGATAATTAAAACCGAGAAAACCGGAGAGAAACGTGAGCACCCCGGCATAAAAATTAAGGCGTAAAAAGTTTCCAGAAAAACGAGGCGATTGAGAAGTCTTTGGCAAAAAAGGCGTTGTTGTTGGCTTTTGCAAATGGCGACGGGATGGCTGAGAAAATCGTGTTTGATGGCTTTGCGTGGCTGCGTCAGAAAATGTTAACGGATATATCATGGTTTCCTCACTTTATATACTCATATCTAAAATGCAATTCTATTACATCCATAAAGAGGTCTTTGAAAAATAGGTTGAAGCTCCCAACCCTCTTGTTGAAAATTCGAATCCCAAGAATTATTAAAAATAGAATTTATTTTTGAAATTAAATCACAAAAATAAATTTTAAGCACTTTTTAAGATTGTCTTTCAAATGCCCTATTTTCAAGGGATTTCACAGAGACCCAGGAAAGAATTTTTTAAATTGTAAATTTTTGTAAAATATCTAGATGATATACGCAATAATTCGGTTGTCGTTGTTTTTATTAGGGTGAAAGTTAATATTCTTTTAATCTTTAAGTAAAGAAAGAGATTACAAGAGAGAAGGAGAGAGAAAAAAACCATGTCACCCATTGATTTTAGTTCGATTAGTGATTACAACACCAAAGTAGCTGTTGACAATGCCAAATATGCGACCGGCCAGGATAAATCCCAGAAAAAGGCTGATGGCAGTGAAGACAACAATGCCATTATATTCATTAGCCAAGCAAAAAAAGCAGACGATAACAGCCAATTGGCTTAATCCATCTTAAATATCATCAGGGAGTCACTTTCCATCGAGAAAGCGGCTCCTTTTTCATGGCAGCTTCACCCAAAATAGTCACCCAAATGGGACCGTTTTATATTGGCATTTGAGGGTGTTATAATACCGCCGTTACCGGTTAGAAAGAGATAGGATATTTTATATTATGACAACCACTGAAACCCGCCCCGTTGCCCCTCCGTTTGAAGTGAGCTCTTTTGCTGCAAATCGATGGGCCGATCAAATTTTTAAAACGGCTTTGGAAATTAACCTGTTTAAAGCCTTGGCTTCTAAATCCCAAACGGCCCCGGAAATCGCTCAAACATTGAAGACTGACGAACGTGGAACAGCAGTATTGCTGGATGCCCTGATGGTGTTGAACTTAACAAAGAAGGCTAATGGACGATATGAGCTAACCGAGGCAGCTGCCACTTATCTTAATCCTGATAGTGACTTGTACATGGGTGATTTCATCTTAGGCTGGGAAGAAATGGGTCATAATTGGGCCGAGTTGACTGAAGTGATTAAAACCGGTGTCTCTCAAGCCACTGTTAACCGGTCTGCTGAAGCTGAAAAGTTTTTTCCACGTCTGGCTGCTGCTATTTTTCCCTTAAATTATGCCACGGCCCAAGCCACCGCTGAAAAGCTGGCTGTTGAAAAATTACCCAAGGATGCCAAAGTATTGGATTTAGCGTCAGGAAGCGGCGTTTGGAGTATCCCCATGGCCCAACGAAATCCAGAGATACAGGTAGATGCCTTAGACTTTCCGGCGACGCTGGAAGTGACCCGAAAATTTGCAGATAAATACCATCTTTCCAACCAATATGGGTATTTAGCGGGGAGTTGGCAGGATGTTTCTCTGAGAGAAAATTATTACGATATTGCCGTTCTAGGGCACATTTGCCATTCTGAAGGCTGGGCTGAAACCGAAAAGCTATTTAAGAAGATGTACGAAGTCATAAAACCGGGTGGACGCATATGTGTGGCCGAATTTTTGACCAATGAAGCCAAAACCGGACCCTTTTTCCCCATGATATTTGCCGTCAATATGTTCGTAAAAACCGATAAAGGTTGCGTTTTTTCAGATGTCGAGCTTGCACAACTACTGAAAAATGCAGGCTTTACCAACCCAGAACGCTTACATTTACCCTATTACGGCAGTGAGTCTCCTGTGATGGTGGCACATAAACCTAATTAATTCTTTATTTCCCTGATATCAACATCTTTTGACCGAAACAACGTTTTTATAAAAGTGGACGTTGAGGATTCATTTTGTCTAAACTGTAGTGGAAACCATGATTTTTTGAACTTAAGGAGAGAGAGCGCCATATGGCTGAATCGGTATATATTGTAGCGGGTGCGAGGACACCCATTGGCAGTTTTTTAGGGACCCTGTCTTCAAAAACAGCTCCTGAACTTGGAGCAGTTGCGATTAAAGGTGCATTAGAACAGGCCGAAGTTGAGGCTGAGCGGATTGAACAGGTTTATATGGGTTGTGTCCTATCCGCAGGATTAGGACAGGCACCTGCACGCCAAGCGATGATTGGCGCTGGAATTCCCACATCCACCGGGGCAACCACTGTGAACAAAGTATGTGGTTCCGGCCTCAAAACCGTGATGATTGGTCGGGATGAAATTCGGTCAGGCGAAGCCAATATAGTGGTAGCGGGCGGCATGGAGTCGATGAGTCAGGCACCACATCTTCTCAAGGGATATCGAACGGGGCGTAAAATGGGACATCAGCAATTGTATGATGCCCTGATTCTGGATGGCCTCTGGGATCCCTATGATGATGTTCACATGGGAAACTGTGCTGAACTCTGTGCCGAAAAATATCAATTTAGCCGAGAAACCCAAGATCAGTTTTCCAAATTAAGTTATGAACGTTCCATTAAGAGTGTGCAAGAGGGATTGTTTCAAGCAGAAATTGTGCCTGTGGAATGTTCTCCCAAAAAGGGACAGGTTGAAATCGTGAATTCCGATGAAGAACCGTTTCGGGTGGATTATACACAAATGTCATCCTTAAAACCTGCTTTTGATAAGGCCGGAACGGTTACAGCGGGAAATGCTTCCTCTATCAGCGATGGGGCTTCTGCCGTGGTTTTGGCGTCTGAGGCTGCTGTGAAACAATACGGCTTAAACCCCATGGCACAAATCATTGCCACAGCTACCCATAGCCAGGATCCAGCATGGTTTACCACGGCACCCGTGGGAGCCATTTCGACGGTGCTCAAAAAAGCCAATATGAACCCAGCGGATATTGACCTGTATGAAATTAACGAAGCCTTTGCTGTGGTGGTTTTAGCGGCGATTCAAGAACTGAATCTGGATGTGGCCAAAGTGAATGTTCGCGGGGGTGGCATTTCCCTAGGGCATCCCATTGGCGCATCGGGGAATCGCATTTTAGTGACGTTAATGCATGCATTACAACAGACGGGCAAACGGTATGGATTGGCCAGTTTATGTATCGGCGGCGGTGAAGCCACCGCTGTTATTATCGAAAATCTTTTGCGATAATCAAAGGATATTTCCGGAAAGGAGCGCAGAGAGATGGTACAAACATTAACTCCCCAGAAAATTAAAACCGTTGGAATCATTGGGGCAGGACAAATGGGAAGCGGTATCGCCCAAGTAATGGCCCATTACGGCCAATATCAGGTGGTGGTCCATGATGTTGCCCAGCATCAGTTGGAAAAAGCCCAACAAGGCATTGAAAGTAGCCTGTCAAAATTCGTCTCCAAAGAGGTGTTGACCGAGGCTGAAAAATCAGAAGCCTTGAAGCGCCTCCAGTTTAAAACAGGTCTGGATGCTTTAAAAGACGCTGACATTGTGGTGGAAGCCATTCTAGAGGATGAATCCTTGAAGCAGGCTATTTTTCGGGAATTAGATCGCTTGCTCAAGCCCGAAGCCATCCTGGCCTCCAACACTTCCAGCATTTCCATTACCCGATTGGCTGCCTGCACCCAACGCCCCGATCGGGTTATCGGGATGCATTTTATGAATCCGGTGCCTCTCATGAAGCTGGTTTAAATTATCCGTGGTGCTCAAACATCCGATGAAACCTATCATCTGGTGGACGAGCTGGGGAAAAAGCTGGATAAAACGACTGTGGTTAGTATGGATTATCCAGGGTTTATCTCAAACCGCGTGTTAATGCCCATGATCAATGAAGCCATTTTTGCCCTGTTTGAAGGGGTGGGGTCGGCAGAAGATATTGATACGGTAATGAAATTGGGTATGAATCACCGGATGGGGCCCTTGCAACTGGCGGATTTTATCGGCCTAGATACCTGTCTCTCCATTTTAAATGTGCTGTACGAAGGGTTTAAGGATCCAAAATACCGTCCATGTCCATTATTGGTCCAAAAAGTAAATGCAGGCTACCTGGGAAAAAAGAGCGGCAAAGGCTTTTTTGAATACGCCTAATGGTACGCCGTACACTGATTTTTATTGCGGTATTTTTGTTTGGCGCCAGCCTGCTCTCGGTGCTGGGATACCAATTTCACCATCCACAAAGCGTGGTCGTCACACTACCGCAAAACACCCAGTACACACCTTGCAAGGCTATTTACGTGTATGATGGCGATACTTTTGCGTGCGACTTAAACGGCGATGGGCATATTAGTGGTCAGTTTGAACATATACGTTTGCTGGGGATTAATGCCACGGAGATGCATTATTCCCCGGAAAATCACTCGGGAAAAGACGAGCCTTTTGCCCTGGCAGCCAAACAGTTTGTAGAAAAAGCTGTACTGCACCGAATGGTCTATCTCAGTTTTGATCAGCAGCGTATTGATAAATATCACCGCACCTTGGCTTATGTGTATTTAGATCCTTTAGGCAAGGTGATGCTCAACGAGGTACTTCTAGAAAAAGGACTGGCAAAAACCTTTTTTATGGGGGTTGATCAACGCTATGACGATCGGTTTTTACAAGATGAACAACAGGCCCAATCCCATCACCTGGCCCTTTGGAGTTTGCCCACCTCTTAAAAACAATCTTTATTTTTCTTCACAAATTGACACGTTCAAATCTTGAGGGGGATTTATTCATCATCTTGAAAACACCCCCTCATCAGGAGAATTGCCATGACAATTTCCGCGTCTCTTCCTGCTGTTCGCTTTGGAATGTATCAGCCCAACAGCAATTCTATTATCTGCCTTTCAACAGGCAACCATGTGACTTCGGAAGAATCTGCCGAGCAAAATCAACCCCAATATACTAACAATAACCTTGAAAATGGCTCAACAGATTCAAAGCCTGCATTACAAAGGATTGTAGAGACCAAAACATCAATTGTAACTCAGGAACATAACCCTTTTCAGCAATTTCGCAAAGCAGAAGCAACACGGATCGCCCATGCCTTTCGACGCCAACAGACCCATCATGTGCTTTTAGGAGAGAATTTACCGCCTGACGTCTTGCAGGGATTATTGTCAGATGTACAACGCCAATCTGGATTTCCGATGTATCACTTAAATCAAAAGGCTTTTACGTCTGCCCTTGACGAAAAAGAAAAACCGGATGACCTTGTCACAATAGAGGAAAGTGGTGATCAAGGAGAAGATAACCTTGTCACAATAAATGAGGTTACCGATCAAGGGGAAGATAACCTTGGCACCATAAATGTGATTATTGAGCAGGGAGAACCTGCTAAAATCGGCTTGCTCGCCTCATCGAGAGGAACTTCTTCTCTTCCCCCAATCATTAAAAAAAATTGTATCTTGATCGCCGCCCCCAGCCACACCGCTGATTTAGATCCAATATTAAATCCAATAAAAGCTGCAAGAACCTTTTGGGGGACAAATATGGGAACACCCCAAAAGGCCAATAACCCCAATCCAACCCCACAAAAAAGTGATTTGAATCCGCCTCAACTCTTGGCAAATATTGCAAACGCCATTCGGAATGAAACCGGTCAACCTCGAACCCAAAAATTGGCGTTGGTGATCGATACATTTCCCAATTTAGATCAACTGCTTCAACCACAGTTTGCCGAAACGTTGCAGAAATTAGACCCAAACTTACGTTTAATCGTACGTCATCAAGGTGCTTTAGAAGAGAATCCAGCCCGATGGCAGCTAGGTGCTTTTGAAATTGCTTCCGCCAAAGCCGTTACACATCAGGAACAGGCTGAAACGTTTATTAGGGATAAAAACGTAGAGGCTGTTGCACAGAACTACGAAATTCAATGGAACCAGGCTGTATTATCGGCTTTCATCACAAAATTACAGGAAGCTGCATTAAAGTCACAACAACAGCCTTTTCAAGATCAGCACCCTATCTATATTTCAAATGGCTTATCTCCACTCACCCCAGCTAAACCTTCTGCTTTAACCCTTTCAAAACTGTTGCCTGAACTAGATGCCTTTGGAGAATTTATCAATCGAACCAAAGGGGCCGGACGAGCTGTCCAAGTGCAAGATGTTTATGCCTATTTTCAAAAAGAGCATCCGGCAGGTCAGTTGCAAGAAGCAGTAGAAACCGGTGGCTTTGACGCAGCTCCTTACGAAATCATTCTACCGGGTGAAATCGGAACTCAATTTAATGATATTGTTGGCCACGAGGAGGCCAAAAACGTCCTTCGCCGTGCCATGGAGATAACCAAATATCCTGAACTCTATGAGCATTTAAATGAAGGGGATGAGGACGCTAATAATCATTATGTATTGCTGATGGGAGAACCGGGTAATGGAAAAACCCTTTTGGCCAAAGCCCTGGCTGGGGAATCAAATGCTTCATTTATCAGCACCAGTGGTTCAAACTTTGTAAATGTATTTGTTGGCATGGGTGCCAATAATGTGCGTCAACTCCAAGATGCGGTTCGGAACGCCCAGGAAGACTTGGTAATTGTGTATATTGATGAGTTGGATGCCTTGGGTAATCGTGAAAGTCTCGACGCTAACGGGGAAGATGCAAAAACCATTAACCAGGTGTTGGGCTTTATGGAAGGTTTAAAAAGCAACGGGAAAAAGGTGTTGCTTGTTGGGGCAACCAATCACCCTCAAAATGTGGATAAAGCCATTTTAAGCCGCTTTCACAATAAAATTACCATCCTCCCGCCCGACGCCAATGGCCGAAAACAGCAATTTGAAAACCAATTCAAACAGAAAAAGTTAACGCTGGATGCGACTGTAAAGATGGATCAATTGGTTGCATTAACTGACGGTTTCAGTGGCCGAGATATCCGCGTTGTGGCACGGGAAGCGAAAGGAATGGCATTGGATAGAATCCCGCCCGATCGCAAAGAACTCTTAAATAACACGCCTGCTTTGCTGAAACAATTTACTTTAAACGTAAGCCAGGCAGACTTGGAAAATGCCGTGACTAAAGTAAAAGCAGGTATTCAAGCAGCAAAACAGTTGAACCAGTTTAAAGCCCCCCGTATTGGTTTTGATCAAACGGCCAACGCCTCGTAATTAGGAAATGGGATGCCACCAGTAGGCCACAAAGTTAGACACCAAGCCTAACCAGAAGCCTAAAAAGCCGCCTAAAAATGCCAGCCAGCGAAGTTCTCGATGGCAAATACCCTGAATGGTTTCTTCCAGTTCTTTGGCCGAAAACTGATCGATTTTATCCACAATCACTGTATTTAAACTGATAGCCGGAAGGGCTTTACTCAGCATATTTTCCAGCTCTTTGTTGAGATACGTGTAGACAAATCGGGCCAAATCTTTTTTAAACCCAGGTAACCAGGCTTCACTCACCTGATTGTAATCCACCTGCATCAAGCTATTACTGATGGCATGAGTCGCTTCACTGGTCATATGAGAAATGGTTTCTACAATCACATCCCGATTCTGAATCAACACATTGCGGAGGGCTTGGATGAGATATTTTTTGGTTTCTTCCAAGGTTTCTACAGGCAATGATTGGGGCGAAAACTGAAGAATCTGCTGCTTCAGCTTCTCTTGCATATTCATTTGCGACAACATGTGTCCCAACATGACTTCTGCTTCGGCTGCATCTTCCACTAAAAAGGTCCGAAACTGCACAAACCCTTTTTTCAAATCGACAAAGCGAATTAAAATCCCCTGAATACCCCCAATTCGTTGAAGCAGTGTGCTTTCAAGAACCTCAATATTGGCATCTGTGAGAAAACCCACCAGAATTTTACGGACATTGGCTGGGGTAATGGCCACATCAAATAAAGTTTTTGCAATAAAGTCCGCATGATCAGCATTGATACTCAGATGCGGCAGAATCCGATTGAAGAGCTGGCCCAACATCAGGTTAAATTGTTTATTTTTCTGATTCTCTAAGCTAGTAATATACTCCATTGAGAGTTTTTGAATTAACGGTGGCAGTAGATCATCCACATAGCGGTAAATCCGGCGAATATTGGTAATGTCCTTTAGCTCATTCCCCACCGAATCAAAGAGCATATCGAGAGCCGCATAAATATTTGCCTCGGTAATGAGCTTTTCAGCCTGCTTTTTAATGTCTTCTTGGGTGAGGAGAATATCAGTAATGGTATCGGCAATAGACACGGAGAGCTTGTGTCGCCCTCTGGGGAAAATCCCTGGTGTGAAGGGAATTTGAAGTTGAGTCCCGGGTATATATTTCGGCTCATACGGATGAAACAACAACCACAGGGCCATTTCCGTTGCCAACCAACCATGAAAACTATAAAAAACCGGCTGAAACCAGAATAACGGCTTTAGCGCATTGTGAAAAAGCCAAGCAGGAAAATCCATCGGGTGCCTTACTCAATCGTACCTATCGTTATTATAACGAAGCTTCACCATTTGAGCGAAATTGCTCCCAAAAGGTCTGGTGGCAGATAAAAGTGATTTCTCCAAAAAATGGGCTTTTACTTGGAGCTTGGCTAGACAAGGGAGTATAATAGTAACTGTGTTTCTTGGGGTACGGGTAGAGAAAAATGACAACCAATTCTTCCAACAATTCCTTTCAATTAAAGCTCCCGTGTGAGCCCGCCCTCTTGGGGAAAATTGCAGCCAGTGTGCTGGTTTTAATGTTATTTGCCTCCATGGTGATTTACGGCGTATCGGTTTATTATGAGCAAAAAGTGCTTTCTCTGGGGCGAAAAACCTTAAATTTACATGAGGATAATCAAGGCCTCCAAATTCAACTGGATCGTCTGCAATCGTTTGAGAATGTGGCCACCGTTTCCGCCAATCTTAAAGGAATGCAGGTGGCCCAAGATGTGGTAAGCGTCATTCCCAAAAACATTATCCCCTATGTTCCACCGGCTGTACCGGATGCCCCATTACCCAAGGATGCTTATGGTTACTAACGAGTATTACTATTCTGCAACGAAAAAACGGTCTCTGAAAGATCAGCATCGCCAGCAGATTAAAGGC
>JANWIO010000149.1 GCA_025449835.1 Vampirovibrionales bacterium | reverse complement strand
GCGTGGACAACTGTATTTTATAAAGTTTTTTAGTTGCCGATGATTTTGATAATAGCTCTGTAGACATTATTGAGGCACTCCTAAAGTTAAGCCTAAACCATAGCGATATAATGGGTGAGGCGCTTCTTTACCAGTTTCCAGGTCGGGAGTGACATCTACTAATCGACCTTGCAGACCACCTTTTATAACACTACCGGCCAAAAGCATTGCCACTGGCTTCTTTTTAATAAGCCCAGGCCAGTCAGGATCTAATGAGTAATGAAATCCTCCCCTGTTTATAAGTTGATATTTTGCTGTTTTCGGTTGCTTTAACTTTAAGGCTTCTGAGGGTTGCGGGTTAGCAATGGACATTAGTAACTGAAATTCATCGATTAAAGGGGAAAGTGACAAGCCACTTTTTTCAATGTCTTCGAGTAAGGACCTTGCATCAGCCGATTCATCCGACCATGTTAAGGTAAATCGACCGGCTCCGGTTGATTTACGTCCACCAAGACCCATAGTTTCCCCTAACATTTTCAAAACTTCTTTTAGCTTCGGCAACCATGGACTATTTGCAGCTCCCAAATCAAATAAAACCCAAAGCCCTGCCCCTGAAACAAATCGAAGATAATTTACACTGTAAGGCTCCGAATCACCCACACCATGATTGATTGCAACATGAGGAGCCGTTGCTTCTACCCAAAGATCAGGATAAACATCCAAAAGTTCAGTGTCAAAATTGCCTTGAAGAAAAGCGGTCATGTCTTCTGCCTGTAGGAACCGAGCTTTCTTGAGGCGTTTTTTATTTTTTGAATTTGAATCCCATTCCGCTTTTTCTGGGTTAGGATAAGATAATGGACCCGCTGGTTTGGGCAAATATACCGTTGCACGATTTTTTTCCAGGAAGTAAGGAAACCCATCACTCATCCGCCAAGGGGGGAGGGCAGATTTAAATTCTTCAAGCAAGGTATCTAGTCCGTCTTGGCCATATGTCATCAACCAACCATGACATATAGCGCTGAACAAAGTATCTACCAAAAGATGAGGTAAAGCTCCTTCAAGGCCAAGCTGATCGTCATAACCACCAAAGTGAACCCGATTTTCACCAAAATTGAGCTGTGCTAAAATAAATCGATTTTCATTTACAGCCATTATACGCCCACCAGAAGAGCATCAAAGAAACTAGATGATTTTATCTCAGCAAGAATTTCATCGAAGCCGGATATTATTGTCTCGTTTAAGGATGACAAATCTTTTTGTCCGTAGGTATGGATTGAATGTTTTAAATCTTTGAAAACAATCCGTCCACTACCTCTTGAACCATGCCCTCCAAGGTAATCCTGTTGAAGCATGATGAAGCAATCTTTTAGGTTAGAAATGTCTTCTTTCATCTCATTTCTGGAAATGTTGTCCTCAATGACATAAGTCAGCTTAAAGGTAAATCTGGAACCTGCAGGAACTCTTTCGATTTGACGAGGAATAGCACCGGAAGTGATTCTGTCAATTGTATTCTCGTATTTCACTTCACTAAGGTACAAGTCTGTATCGGAAGCCTCAAGTTCATCTACGGATTCTTTGGTCATAATAGCATCACAAAATTGCAGACGGGATTGGAGAATGTTCGGCTTAGTCGCACCAAATAAACGCTTAATTTCCGGAGGATCGTTTTCAATCTTTAATCCTTCAAAGTTCGAATTATCAAAGTGCGTTTTAGCCAAAAGAGATCTCATCTTACCTTTAATAGAGCTTCCTGGTATCAGAGGACGGCGAGTTAAGGGATCACGAACTACCGTCATATCAACAACACCAATCGCCATGTTGTCTTTACCGCCTCCAATGTGTAAACCTGTTGCACACTGAATTTCACCCTCTATCAATATACGTCCAGAAATTCCAGTAGTTTGCTGCTTATTATTGTCCATTGTTAATTTCTCCTAATTCTAATAAATCAATATATAAAAAGCCTGCTCATTCGTTAGGCTATTCTCCACCAGCTTCTTTATGATAAGCGACGACAGCTTCGATAAAATCACAGAATTTTAAAAAGGCATTACGATTATTTTCAGCTGCATTTAATCGTTGAATAATTTGGTTTTTAAAGATTTCATATTCAGGCCTTAACCTATTCTCAGGTCCTCTTTCATAAAAAGATTTTTCTTTTGCTAATTGATAGACAAAACGTGGCTGGAGCATAAGGATTTGTGGACTCAGGGTAATTGTGAAATAAGCATCATCATGTCCTTTTGCCAATTGACGTAGTCGATTTACAGATGACAAGAATTTTCTAAGTTGACTGGTTGTTAATCCAGCATTTTTAAGATTATGACCAAGATTTCTTGCATCTTGAATATCGTTTTGAGTGATTGTCTCTGTCATTAGACCTTTTCCTCCCGTGTTAAATAGCTGATAATAGTAAACATTGTTTTAAAGTCTCGAATATTGACCTTTGAAAACTGGTCGTTGTCTTTATCTAACCAAGTTGCATCATACAGAAAAGCTTTTATTTCTTCGTAATTCTTTAAGCCTTTGAAATTTTGATTAATTTTAACTCTCTGTTTTAAGTCATCTTCAATCCTGGCAAAGGTATAAGCCAGCTTGGGCAATGCCACATAGCCATCCTTCGCCCACATTCCTGCCAGTTGATAGAGACGGTACATGAGGGATGTCGTCATCCAGCTATCTTTTTCACCCAATAGATATTGATTGGGATAATTTTCGCCTTTTGGTGTCATATTGGTATCTATCAATTGCTTAAGCGTTGCAGCCACTGAAGTTGTGGAAGATTGGTGAGATTGATCACAGATGAAATCTTCCCAATGATATGTATCACGATGTTCTCGCTTGTGTTCTTTTTCCAATTCCAATACTTTGGGATTGGGGAAGAGACAAAGCGCATTTTTCTTATCATCGAGCCTTTTTGCCTTTTTCTCTGCTAACTCTGTTAAATTTGCCATCAATGCAATGGGCGTATGGGGATCAAAGACCTGCAAACCTGCAGATAGTGTTAGCTCCTCGCAGGTGAACTTGCCAAAGCAATTGCGGATATCCACTGCCAGTTCGATCATCTGATTCCAGGCTCCAACAATAAAGAGATCATCGCCCCCGGAGTAAACAATTACAGCAGAACGTTTTTTGCAACCATTGGATAAAAACTGTGTTTGAGGAATATGGTTTTCCAAGGATAAATTGCCAGCACAGATCTGATTCAAGTACAGTTTGAAAAAGAGGGTTAGCTGCTTAGAGAGCATCGCTAATCGGCTAAATGTGTATACTTCATTCTTTAGTCTCTTGGTAAAAAGCTCACCAAGACTATCTACATCTGCTCGCAGAACGCCTAACTTCTGCGTACCTGTTGATGAACGGGCTAGATCTCCAAAAGAAGGCATTCCGTCTGAATCTGTTTTATCATCAGAGTGATAATATTGACCTACCAGAAGGTTGGCATGCAGGAATTCTGAAAGTACCCAACGATTCAAGCTGTATAAGCGACCGGGCTTCTTATCATCGATTAACCAACTTTTAACAGACTTGTGATCTTCTGGACGTAAATCATCTTTCTCCTTTCCAATAGCCTCAAATACCTGTAAAATTGAGTGTTTATCTCTATGGATAAAATCTGGAAGCAACAATAAAGGCGAATCGATTTTCCCATTCACAATCTGATTTTTATATTCATCTTCATCAACCCCTTGACGAACCCAAAGGAAATTAGCCTTTGGTAATTTCTGTCCAAAAGCATGCAGTGCCGCTGCTAAACGGTTACACTCCAAGCTTTCATTTTCCCGATTAAGTGCGTACTGAACCAAATCATGATCAACTTGCGTGATAACGCACTCTTTTCCGCTTGTTGCGTTTTTGCCCGGCTCAAAAAGTTCTAAAAACGAATTGTCATCCAAGCAGGAAAACCGTTGTGTCTTTTGTTCGCCAAGCTTCTTACTTAACTCCTGCCATTTCCTTTTCATCCACCCGTAACGCTTTCCGTTTTCTTTGGGATCCATTAGGTCATTTGAGCTGCATTCAACCCAAGCCAATGACATGGATAAACCACCTTTAAATTGATCCCATAACCATTGGTTGAATTGAGTGTTAATCTTTTCAAGAACTAATTCCACACGTGATGTGTTGGGCAGCAATAGATAAAAGTGCCCACCACCACTGTAAATAATGTTTGCTCGACTTAATGAGCCATGTTCTCCACCTGCCAAGGTGAGTAAATCATCAACCAGATGCTCAATCAGGATTTCCAGATAAAAAGATCTCGCCCTTAGACTTCTTAAAGCACCTTTATTGGTAATGTTATAAATGAATTTCTGAATACCCGAAAGATCTCCGCCAACCAGAATGAATTGCTCAAGACTCCTATGTGTATCAGATTGATCCCAATGTCCCCGCTTCTTGAAATCCGTTTCTCCGTCATCTTTAGCATTAATATACATGCAAGAAGCAATAGCCGCAGTAATTCTAAGGTGTTCGAATAAGGAGATATCCGGGATTCTTTCTAAACAGGTATCTGACGGAGCAAAGGACAGCAAAGACTCCATTAAAAGAAGCATTGCGTTAGGATTTTTCGCTAAGACTTTACGATTTACCTCAACTTCTCCATCCCACTTAGCCGCAATCTCTGCATATTTATCTTTACTAGCTTTCCAATTAGGATCAGAGCTTGGGTACACCGGTACAACTTTATTGTCGTTGTTTTCCCTCCCCAACATGGTCAATCGGTAATTCCAAGGGAATTGCCGATAATCGGTATCATCAATGAGTTTTGAATCATCCTCGTCAAGGAGTGAAAAAGTTGATCTTAAACAAAGCTCTTTATCAAATTTACGCCTATTTTGATTTTGACTCTCTGATTCCGACTCAGCTAATTCCTCTTCGCCTCGGCGGTCAAGACCTGCAGCAATATTATCTGCTTCATAAACCAACCAGGTTTCTGGGACGGCATCACCATATTGGGATAATCGTTTTCCATGATGATATTTAACAGCATGTTCTATAATTTTAGGGAGTTTTTCACCAGACCTGTATTCAAAAACCTGTTTTGCTGCTTCAACTCCTGCTTCAACATGATCCTTCTGTCTGCCCGCTTTGTAAAATAGCTTGCCAATATCGTGAAACAGAGCCCCATATATAATTTGCTGTAGTTCAGATAGTTGCTGCAACGTGATTACCCTCTTTCCAACTCTTTGTTTTAGCAACCTAGCACAAAAACGCTTTCCCGTAGTCGAGAAATATGCGGTTTTTCAAAAAAATTATTATTTAGTTTTATAAAATTAAAGTTTATTTCCTAAAAAGCGATTCTGGCGCTTTTAAAAGATTAATAAATTGTTGTTTACTTAGATAAAGTAAAACATTCTGCTTGAGAAGCTATGTCACTTGGAGGAGTTCTTGCCAGGAGGTAATATAGCGTTTTGAATAGATTTTTGATTTGATGCGCTAGGGTTTCTCAAAGCCTTCACGGGTATATCTGAGTATCTGATTAAGCTGGCAAATATTAAGATCACTTCTGTCACAAGATATGCTCGGTGAACAGGAGGATAATCGATCATTATGTACATTCATAAAGATCTAGTAAGGGAGGAAATCTTGATTACCTCCTTGAGCCAATAGTATCGATTGCTATGAATGATTCTAAAGGCATTTTTGAAATTGTCAAGCCATGTATAGCCTTAATCAGAGTATATTGCCTTCGAATAGTTCTCATTACAAGCTAATTACAACCATCCCCGCCGAAACTACTCCAGAAGGATTGCAGTTTAGATGAATTTATGGAACCATGAGAAAGTAAACTCAAAATAAAAAGAGATACGCAATGAACAGTTCAGCTTCCCAAGAATCAATACAACCGCAACCACAGAAAAAGTCTTTGTGGGAGCTTGCTGATGAGTTTATCAAATCAGTTCCTCCTGAGGAATTTAATAAACTTCCTAAAGATGGTTCTATTCAACTCGATCACTATATTTATGGATGGCCAAAAGAGTCCTAATGAAGGCCCTGTTTGCTGACACTTGGTTTTGGATAGCCTTATTAAACCCCTCAAGACGATTTCCATGAACTTGCTTATAACCTTCAAGTAAAGCTTTCAGAGGGTTATGTTGTAACAACAGATGAAGTATTAACCGAACTACTTACATATTTTGCATCAAGTGGCTTTAATGCAAGGAAACAAACAACACAGTTTGTGCGTGGGCTTCTCAATTCCAGTGTAGAAGTTCTTCCCCAATCTCGTGATTCATTTTTAAAAGGGCTAGAACTCTATGAACATAGGCCCGACAAAGCTTACAGTTTGACTGATTGTATTTCAATGCAAACAATGAGAGCTTTTCAAATCTCCGACGTGTTGACTTACGATAAGCACTTTGTTCAGGAAGGCTTTAGAGCCCTCTTAAAGGATTGAAAATTTATTAAGATATGCAATTTACTGGCAAAACCAAAGCTGGACGCTTAATTTTCGTTAGATCTAGAAATTAAGTCTTATTTAAACTGAAGTTTCAGGTCACTTCGAGGAGTTCACTCCAGGATGTGGTATAGCGTTTTGAGCGGATTTCCGATTTGATGCACCAGGGCTTTTCAAAACCTTCACTCGCATATCGGAGTGTCCCAGAACCAAAGTTAAGATTAATTTTATCCAGAGCTTGCATCAGGCAATGGTACCTATCTCTATCTTGATGATCAAAGATATTTTGCTGGATCTGACTTGCCGGGATGAGGTCAAGCAACATCACCCCTGCCTTATGATACCGATACTCAGGCTTAAAAATTTTCTCTAAGCCGATTGATGCATAGTGGGCTAACTCATGGGTGCAATCAGTGGCGACAGGCAGTTGGACGGCAATAGAGGTACTGTATTGGGGTTCCCAGGGCCTAAAACGATTTGTTTGAATAAAAACCATAATATGATTGGTTGCAAGGCCTTGATAACGCATTTTTTCCGCAGCTCTTGCGGTATAAGTTGCGATAGCTTGCCTCAGATCACTCAAAGAATTTGTTAAATGACCAAACGATCGGGAAGAAATAATACTTTTATTTGTTGAGGGTATCGCTGCAAGGGAGACACAGGAGACTCCCCGAAGCTCGTAAACGGTCCGAAGGAGAATTACGGTATTAAAGATTTTCATGATGTCTTTATCATCCATATCTCGTAACTGTAGGGCAGTTTTAATACCTCTCGATTCCAGTTTTTTGCGTTGTTTTCGTCCAATGCCCCAGACCTCTGACACTTCTAATCGTTTTAACGCTTCATCGACGTACCGAGAACAAGTTAAATCTAAAACGCCTCCTGCTTTATCCGAGCGCTTTGCATGATAGTTGGCCACTTTAGCCAGTGTCTTTGTATGCGCAATTCCAATACTGATGGGGAGTCCAATCCATTGTTTCACGGTTTTTCGAATTAATCTGGCATATTTGTCATAATGGATGTTTGTGAACCCTGAGAAATCAAGAAAGGCTTCATCCACAGAGTAAATTTCTATATCGGGAGTGAATTTACTGAGGATGCTCATTACCCGATTACTCATATCCCCATACAAAGCATAGTTTGACGAAAACAAATGAACCCGATGCTGTTTGAGGAGTTGCTTATACTGATGAACAGGGGCTCCCATGGGAATACCCAAGGCTTTGGCTTCATTGCTACGGGCAACAATACAGCCATCGTTGTTACTCAAAACGACAACAGGCTTGCCCTCAAGAGATGGCTGGAATACCCGCTCACAAGAGACATAAAAATTATTACAATCGGCTAAGGCAAAAACAGGTTTATTGCTCATCGCTTTCGAGTGGTGTGAATCACATGTAAAACAGTCCCCCATACCGTAAGCGCCATTTCCTCTTTAATGGGAATCGGCGGATAACCTTTATTTTCAGCCAGAAGAAAGGGCTTACCTTGCATAGTGCATAACCGTTTTACCGTCAACTCGCCATTGATGACAGCAATAACAATATCTCCCTCAATGGGCTCAACAGCGCGATCCACCAATAAGATGTCTCCATCCTGAATACCTGCATTTTTCATCGAATCACCTTTGGTACGAACAAAAAACGTGGCAGCTGGATGTTTTATGAGGAAGGTGTTTAAGTCCAGGCTTCCCTCTAGGAAATCGTCTGTAGGACTCGGAAACCCACAGGATGCCGGTTGCAAAAACAAGGGGATTTTAACATCCGAGCACAATGCAGCCGCAGAACCTATTACCGATAGTGCCACAGGCCCAATCCTTTTCTTACGATATTGCTGAACTTGGTCTCTTGAATCATAATAGAAAATATTTTCGACGTCGTCAATCCCATCTCCAGATGAAATCGATTTTAGGCTTATCGATTATTTCTACTGAAAAAGTTGACATTAGAGGTATTTAGAGCGTGTATAGACTCACCTAAAAAGGGCATTATCGTATTTTAAAGAGGAACACGCTCTATGAATAAGAACATTACGTTAAAAGAAGCTATCCAAGCTTACAAAAAGACCCTTGAGCAAGCAGGGAAATCTCCACGTACCTTGTATACCTACGGAATGGACTTGGAGCAGGTCCAGCGATTTTATGGTGAAGACCGGAAACTCTCCAGCATTCTTAAAACCCACGTGGGTAAGTTTATGAAATCAGATGAACTGCGCATCCTTCCGAATGGCAGACCAAGGGCCGAGCGAACCGTTAAAAAGACCTATCGGGTGATGAAAATGTTTTTCTTTTGGGCACAAAGTGAAGGTTTGATTGATGAGGCCCCTATCCCTAAAATAGGATTGCGTTTCGAGGAAGATTAACGTCAAAACGTCTTAAACCAAACCAATATAAAGCTGGTTTTTCTTTAGTTGGCTAATGGCTCCCTGAAGTGCATCTGGGCCATCATCATAAGTGGTTGGGAATAGAGTTAATTGATCGATAAGCTGAGGTGTTAGACTCTCTGCAAACAGGAGATAGCCATTGGTAATTTCTGGTTCTAAAGTCGATATTCGCTTTTGCTTGTTTTCATGCTGATGCACCCCTTGAACAAACATCTGCTTACCAGACCGTCCTTCATTGGCCTGGGCATATAAAGGTTTCATGAGATCTTGGAAGTGATTGTCCTCAAGGTATAGTCTTTCAAAGCACCACT
>JANWIO010000148.1 GCA_025449835.1 Vampirovibrionales bacterium | reverse complement strand
CATCCTTGAAGGAGTGTTGCGAACCAAATCCAGCAAGATGGCCTGAGTTTTGGTGATATGGTGATTGTGAAAAATTCTGAAAAAATCCCTGCTGGTGGGTAGACTGACCAAATCCATTATTTTGAGCATCCGGACTTCCCTGGCCTGCCTGAACAATCGTTATTTTACCAACACGAACACCACTGGCATCCAGTGTTCTTACCAATTGATCAATGTGTTTTTCAAGCGAATTTTTGGCTTCCTGTGTCGTGGTAATTAAACGGGCAGATACCTCATTTTGTAAGTTACTGCTTAAGGTTAGGCGAACGTCTCCTAAACTATCCGGTTTCAGTTGAATGGTAATTTCCTTTTTACCAGCAGAAAAATTCGCCTGAATTGCATCAATCACCTGATCATGGGGCGGCGTAATTGTGTTCTGATTTCCTCCAGACAAATTGACATTATTTGCAATAATAGATTGCCCCGTGGCCGATGAACCTTGGGTATGATCCAGATGATTCAAAACAATAGAAGCAAATTGATCTTGAGACGAGAAATCGTCAGAATTTTGTTTCTGATGATCCGTCGAAGAAAAGGCTGTTCCAGAAATATCCATCACCTGGTTTTGAGACTGGTTTTGCCCCAATGCCGCTTCAAGCTGAACTTGCCATGGGCTTTTACCTAAATTCTTGTCCAATGTTTTACTGGTACTCAAGGTATCATCTAGCTTTGCCAAGGTCTCTTTTAATGCCTGTTGCGCTTCAGGCGGCATATTATTTAAAAGAGATTGAATGGTTGCAATCGCTTTTTCTTGCGCTGAAACGGAATTATTTTGTGAATTTACCGAACCCTGAGTATTTTGGGATGAAGAATTCCCTGCAACAGAATTCTCATTGGCAACATTATTCTCTGAAATTTCCGCTTGAATTACAGGTTGTGATGGTATTGTTTGTTGATTAGAAGTTTGATTATTCGTCGAATTATCCGTTTTCTTATCTGGATCGCATTTCTTGCCTGTTCCCTGTTGGATGTTATTCAGTTTAGAACTATCCTCTAAATTGGGTAAATTACCCGTCGTCGGATACTCTTTTTGAAGATCCTGGATAAGACTCCCAATGGCATCAATCCCCTTTTGAAAAGCAGCTTGTTGATCCTGAGGAATAGATGGCAAGATTTTTTGTAAACTTACCTGTAATTGCCCTAATAAAGCCAAGACAGCATCCGGTGATAAATTATTATCTTGTTGATCGCCTTCCAATAATTTGCCAAGTTTCTCTTTGATAGCCTTGGTTAAGGGATCTTGGTCATTTAAATGAAGTTGATTTAAAAACGTGTTGCTTGAGGGACTCCCGCCCAGTGCATGGTTCAGGTAAGCCAAAAATTGGAGTAAATCTTTTCCATTTGAAGAATCTAAATCACCAATCCCCTTACCAGTAGACTGATCTGCTATACTTGGTGTTTGCGAATTGCCAGCAATGACCGTTGTTGATATGTTACCAATCATGCTTATATAACTCTCTCTCTTCTACCCTTCGATTTCCAACCCTTCGATAAAAAAATGAAATTTAATTTCTTAATGACTTTGATTTTTAGAATGATGCCTTCTTGAAATAATAATATCCTCCATTTCTTTTATTTCTTGTGTTTCTATATTTAAAAGAAATGCTTTTTTTTGTTTATCCTCCAAAAGTTCAAGTGTC
The DNA here is from genome assembly GCA_025449835.1 of Vampirovibrionales bacterium. Taxonomy (GTDB): domain Bacteria; phylum Cyanobacteriota; class Vampirovibrionia; order Vampirovibrionales; family JAGQHJ01; genus JANWIO01. The sequence continues at coordinate 17,997 of JANWIO010000148.1, read as the reverse complement.
TTTTTTTTAATATGGGCCTGCCCCATTTCCTGACGAATTTTTTCCAAAACCTGTTCTTCTCGATGAAGTGCTGCCCGAATATGCTCAATCTGCATTTTAAGGTATTGAATATATTTAAACCGTTGTTGTGAAACAATTGGATCAACAATATCTTCAATTTCTGAGATAAATTGTGCCTGTAATTGGTCTTTAATTTCTTCAATCAACCGGCGAAGTTCTACAACACGATGTTGCTGAAGTGCAAACCGCTGTTGAACTTCTTCCAGTTCACGAATTCGCATCTCCAGGACTGGCTTAAGCTTAAATTGAAAAGCCTTAACTGCGATGGTTTTTTCTCCTTCTCTCTCAATAATAATCCGCTTCGATATTGAAACTATATGCATAGATTAGCGTAGGTGCGTGTATAAATTCCTCCTGTGTAAAGAGGATCTCTTCGGTGAAAAGCTCCCTGAAGTACGGGAATTTAAATCATTTGGTAATTGAGTGGGATTTACTTAAAATATTAAAAATTAAATGTTTTACGCACACATGAGCCAGTTTACTTAACCCAGTCAGTTTTCTTAGAACACCACAACCTAAACCCTCAGGAGAAAGCCAACAATGTCGACTTCAATCTTTCCGATACACCGTTCTTTCATTCCAGCAAAATCCAATTCAACTCAAAAAATGCCTAATAGATTCTTGCAATCCTCTCCGAGATTTTCAGCACGCCAGGAGGATAAGGGTAACACACTGAAATCAGGCACTCAAAAGCTTGCGCTCTCTGGTTTAGGATATCTAAAACAAGGTATTGAAAAAGCAATAGCGGTTTTGTCCCCCACGCCAACAGTCACCGAACCCAAAGTTCTTTTTCACACCAAGTTTTTGGAACTTTGTGAAATAAAAAGCGCTGAGTTGGGAATCCCTTGGATTTTCGCCCGATCTCCCATTGCAAAAGGCGTTGTTGTGGTATTACCGATTCATCAAGGGGATGTCATCTTAATTGAGCAAAAACGTCCGCCAGTTGAAGTCCTCAAGGGCAAAAGGACAAAAGGCGTTATTGAATTTCCAGCGGGTTTAATCGGCGATGTAAAAGGACGTGAAGAGGAAGATGCACTTCATGCCGCCAAAACCGAGCTTTTGGAAGAAACAGGGTATCAAGGCCAACAGTTTACCTACATGGGGCGAGCAGCCACATCTCCTGGAATGAGTACTGAGGTTGTCCAATATATCAAGGCTGAAAACCTTAAGAAGGTATCAAACAAACTGGGAGTAGATGGTGAAAAAATTATTGCCGTACACCGTATCTCACTGGCAAAAATTGATGGATGGCTCAAAGAGAAAGAAGCTGAGGGTTACGTTATCAATGCTTCTATTTTTTCAGGCCTCCATTTTTTGAGACACTCTTCAGAGAGTGAAGCGACACCCCAAACGTAAAGTTTTATAACAATTTTGTGTCAAAAGGAAAACTTTTTCCTTGAGGGTTTTTTATATGAGCGTCATCTTTGTGATATAAACGGTGATGATAAAGCACACATTAACATAGGGGAGTAAACTTATATGACAGCACCACCAGAAATTCAGAAAGCATCTATTCTTTCTCGAATGTTCAAGCGAAAAAACATGGACGATATCATTGCGACCTCTGAAAACGCTGAACATAAGCTCAAAAGAACGCTTGGCGCTTTCGATTTAGTTATTTTCGGTGTCGGTGCCATGATCGGCGCAGGGATTTTTGTGTTAACAGGCTCAGCAGCCGCTGGCTCTGCAGGCCATTTGGCAGCAGGACCTGCCCTTACCTTATCATTTGTATTAACAGGTTTGGTGTGTGCTTTTTGTGCTTTAGCATATGCTGAATTTGCAGCAATGGTTCCAGTTTCTGGTAGTGCTTATACATACACATTCTCGACACTTGGGCAAATGGCAGCCTGGGTTATTGGATGGGCCTTGGTTTTAGAATATGCCGTAGGGAATATGGCAGTTGCCGTGGGCTGGACAGGTCACGTTCAACAGTTTTTAAACCAAACCTTTGGTATTCAAATGCCAGCAGCCTTAACCAGTAATACCATTGATATTGCCTTTGAAGCCAGCAAAATTGATCATAATATGCTCTTAAGTGCCACACCTTTAAATCTTTTAGGGCATCCATTCTATCTGCTGGTTTATAGTGCATTTAATGTTCCAGCATTTTTGATCACAGCAGCGGTTACAGTGCTTTTGTTTATTGGTGTTCAAGAAAGTGCCAGAACAGCAGCCGTCATGGTCTTCCTCAAAACAGCCGTTGTTCTTCTCTTTATCGGCGTTGGCGGTTACTTTATTTTTGGTCAGTTTATGCACATGCCCTTTCATCAAACCGCCTTACACCAAAACTGGTTTGCCCATGGCTGGAAAACATTTGCTCCCAATGGGATGAAAGGGATCATCACGGGCGCTTCAACCATCTTCTTTGCTTACATTGGTTTTGATGCTGTCTCAACTGCTGCAGAGGAGACCAAAAATCCCCAAAAAGATATTCCCATTGGAATCATTGGTTCCCTGGCAATTTGTACGCTGTTATACATTGCTGTCTCTGCAATTATTACCGGTATCGTCCCCTTGGCTCATATCGACAAAGAAGCCGCTGTTGCTGCAACCATGAGTTATGTTGGTTTCGGCTGGGCATCTTTTCTGATTGATATCGGTGCTATTGCCGGTTTAACATCAGTACTCTTAGTTCTTCAAATGGGTGGTGTACGGATTTTCTATGCCATCTCCAGAGACAATCTTTTACCAAGCGTTTTAGCAAAAGTACATCCTAAATTTCAGACACCTTATGTGTGTACCGTTATTGTAGGTGCTTTTGTTGCCCTGTTTGCAGCAATGCTCCCGATTACATTACTCGCTGAAATGTGTAATATTGGAACATTGGGTGCATTTATCGTGGTTAGCTTGGGTGTTGTTATCCTGCGTTACACGGATCCGGAACGGCCTCGTCCATTTAAATGCCCTGGCGGCATTTTTCTTCCCTTGCGTGGGGTTGCAGGCTGTGCTTACATTGCAACAGGATTACCAGCAGTGACCTGGGCACTTTTCTGGGGCTGGTTTGCACTCGGTATGGTCATCTACTTCTTTTATGGATTACCCAACAGTGCTAAAGCAGATGCCCGACTCGCACAACGACAGCTTGAGGTACCAACACTTTCTACAATGAGTTCTATTGAACAAGAAAGTGTTACCTTAGAACCAGTCCCTTAATCATCCCTTCAAAATCCAAACAATTTTCAAGAGAGAGGTTAACCCCTCTCTCTTTTAGGATAAACCCTTGTATCTTTCCAATGTTAATGGCACTCTAAATGTGAAAGCAAAGTAGTATCAGGCCAATGAATCCAGTTCCAATCCAATTACCACCCGTCCCATCGGTTAATGGGAAAAAACCACGTATTGCCGTTGCCATGAGCGGCGGTGTCGATAGCAGTATGGTGGCTTACTTACTGGCACAGCAAGGATACGATCTGATTGGTTTTACGGCTTGGACCTTAAATGGCCCCGGCAAGTGCTGTAATGACGCCTTAATTAATGCCGGAAGAGTTTGTGAAATGCTGGGTATGGCGTATGACACCGTTGATCTGCGTGAAGCCTTTGCCCACTACGTTATGGATTATTATGAAAACTCCTACAAAGAAGGGCTTACGCCCAATCCTTGCGTGGAGTGTAACCGCTATATTAAGTGGGAAAAATTAATTGCCTATGCACGAGAAGAACTCAATGCAGATTATGTGGCAACTGGGCATTATGCTCGAATTGAGCATCAGCCCAATGGGGACGTCCGGGTTTTTCGAGGAAACGATAGCCGAAAAGATCAGACCTACATGCTCGCTCGGGTCAAACCCGCTGATTTACGATATACATTGTTTCCGTTGGCCTATTACCAAAAGCCCGACTTGGTGGCTTTAGCACAAAGTCTTGATATCCCTACAGCCTATAGCAAAGAAAGCCAAGACGTGTGCTTTATTTTAGAAGGTCAAGCAAATTATATCAGCCAATTGTTGGGCAAAAAGAAAGGTCCCATTGTTGACTACGATACTGGCAAAGTTTTAGGGGAACATGAAGGGTATTACTTATTTACACTGGGACAACGTAAAGGGGTGGGCGTTGCCGCAGGACGCCCCATTTATGTGGTCCATATTGATCCCCAGAGTAATACGGTTTACGTCGGGGATCCAGAGCATCTTCAAAAGCAGCAGTTTTGGGCAAAAGACGTCAGTTGGATTTATGAACCACCCTCTGAATCTTTTGAAGCCATGGTCAAAATCCGGTATAACACCCCTGCTTCCATAGCCCAATGCCAAAAAGCAGGGCCAGATATACTCGTAACATTCCAAGAACCGGTTTCTGCCATTACCCCCGGACAGATTGCCGCATTTTACGACCCTTCAGATACAGAAATCTGGGGGGGGGGCTATATTGAAAAATACCGGACGCATCCTCAGTTTGTTCCTGGAGAACGGCATCTCCCAACCTATGACGAGGCATGTGGCATTTTTCGGTAAAGAAACTACTTTGATGCGGTTATAGGCTTAAAACTGTAGCGAATTGTAATATGCGAGGTCACCTCAATCTCACCAGACTCAATCGGTGTGCTTGTTGTCTCCGGTTTTGCCATTGCAAAAGAACGAGACATAATGGTCGGTTGAGAATACACCTCCATGTTATAAATACCGGTTAAGCGGACTCCTGTCTCATGAGCCACCGTTTCTGCAATCTGGTGCGCTTGTTGGATGGCAAATTTCAAGGCTTCCTGTTGGGCATGGCTTCTTTGGCTGAGATAAAAGTTGGGGCCTCCTGATGTGTTGGTACCTGCCTTTAAGGCAGTATCAATAATCTGGCTAGAATATCCGGATAATTTCGTTGAATTAACATCTTCAACCTGAACCCGCAACTGGTTGTTCACACGATAACCAACAATTTTATTTTCCCCTGAGGAAAGCGGCGTCAGTGAAGTCTCTGTTGCGTAAAAAGGATAAACATTGAAGCTGGTCGTCTGAATTTCGAGATTGGGAACCCCCAAGGCCCTAATCGAACGAATAACGGCAGCGGATTTCTGGCTGTTCTCCTGGCGAGCTGCTTCGATAGTTTCCCCTTGGGTTTGAACGCCCAAATAAAGCTGTACCGAATCAGGTTTAGCAGTAACCAAGCCACTCCCTTGGACTGTAATTGTATTTTGAGGTGTTAAATCCTGCGCATTCGCATTCCAGATCAACGTACTAAAACACAACACAACCAAGAAGCTTAACAAAGCGGTTCTTATCCATCTGAATGCCATTCAAAAAATTCTCCCTGCGTTAATACGTCTTATTGTGGGTAAAAAACAATCCAAAACCAATGCCCCAGGGGTTCATTATCATCAATCCCATTAAACCTATATTCTCACAAACAATGCTACCGCCTTCACTTCTCCTAAGAACCGACATTTCCCCAAAATCAAAGCTTATTGTCACAAAAATCAATTTACCTGTTTTTATATAAATAGATATTGTTGAATAATTTCCATGTCCTTTTCAGTCAGTATTGTAATGTGTCAAAGCAGGTATTCACTTTAGCGCTATCACGTGAAAACACTTCTGAAAACATCAAAACAGCATGTGAATTGTTTAACAATAGAACCAGTCGCTAATAGTAGCGATTGCGTTGATATGTTGGTTAAAGATGGTGGAAAAGTGAGCCGCTTGATAAAAAGTGGCTCACTTTGTTTTAGGCCTAAAAAAGAAAAAACCCGCAAATTTGCGGGTACAGGTGTGTCCAGTGGAGATAAGTTGTTACTATGAAGTTTTGATTTTGGCTTGAGAGATGCCGTCAATAACACTTAAGGATAAGCGTTGTGCCTTTCTTCTCGTATCTTGGCGCCGTTGACAGAACTGCTCTAATAAGCCTTTGTAACTTGCATAAAGATAGGTAAGCTCCTCATCGTCTAGGTATTGAGCTGCTTTATCTAATACACGTTGTGCTTCACGGAACCGTTTTAAGGTAATCAGTAAGGCAACCTGCTGATCAAACAAACTTGGGAGCAAGTATTGGCGTTTTTCATTAATGTGATTTAATGCTTGACGACAGCAGTTTAAGGCTTCACGGTAACGCCCCATCACTTCTAAAACACCTGCTTTAGAAATATATGCTTCCGCCAAGGATGGGTTCAGCCTCAATGCTTCGTTTAAGGCATGCAAAGCCTCTCCATCACGATTCAAACAAAATAAGATATCCCCATACAAAACCCATGCCCTGGTATCCTGAGGCTCAGAAGCAAGGGCCTTTTCAACCAGCGTTAACGCACCAGGATAGTCGCTATGGTATATAAACAAATCCCCTGCGGTTTTTAAATATCTCTCTGCTGAGAAGTTGAGCACTTTTTTAAGTAATTGCATCGTCGTCAACCACTCCCTGTTCTCTTTTCGTAAATGAGTTGGAGTTTTATGTTTTATACTGGAATCATGGTAACAGAGGGGGAAAATGCATGTAGCGAAGTGGTTTTTGACGCGGCTTGTCTCTTAAGGAGTTGACAGAACATGCATCTATGCCATTCCGTTGAATCATTTGTTTGTTTACTCTACAAACAACACCAATATGTTAAACGTAGAATCATTGGACGCATGCGTCAAGTTTACATTTCGTTACAATTTGAATCACAGCCCATGAGAATTGCACATTTTTGAGCGATAAAGACTCTAAGAGAAAGGGCTTTTAGTACTTTACAAAGTGTATTTCCAATTATTGAAATGAAAAAGGGTGCCTAACCGATAACTTAGTACTATAAATAGGGTATTTTTAAGAAGTTTACAGAGAGAGTACTTATTCCTAAAGTAAATTTATCGCCATTCCGGTGTAGATAAACCCAACATAATGACTAAAGACACCCACAAGATAAAAAACCCCTTGCAATGAGGATTATTTTCCCTTTTTCACGGGAATCTTTATGGAAACAGAGCCAATCAGATTTTAGGGTTTCGAAACGACTAAATGTTGCAGGAAATAGGTATGATACGCCTTTTCCCAAGATGGATTCCCTTCTAAAAATCGCCAATCTGTTTCAATCAGGTTCCGAATGACCAGCATGGGAAGTGGCGACTGAAGGGGATAGAAAAAGGGATTCCATGTGCCTGGAACAGGGCATGAGGGATAAAATTGTCCAATTAAGAGCCCGTCCTGTAACAATTCTGTTTTAATTCGTTGATGCAGGGGCTCCATGAATTGAACAGCCATGGCATCCGTCATATCAGGAAATACAATCATCACGGCTTTATATTTTTCCAAGTCCTCTGATGTCACAGGGATTCTCCGAAAAATATCCCGATAACGGTAAATTTTTCTATAAATCTCCTGCATATCAGTGGGGTCTTCAAGATGGCAAGCAGACAGAAACAATAACCCCTCTTTAATCGAAGGCTGAACAAAAGGGCAAACACTTCCGGTTCTTCCCAGGTTTGGGTGAGGCAGCATGATAAACTCACGAGTCCATCTTAAGATGTGTTCTAACGGAACCCAATCTTCAGGCAGAATTTCATACGTATCATGGTTGTCAATCATCGCGGGTGAATAAAGAGGGTAAACGGCATCCTCAGAACCTGATTTGTGAAACGTTGTTTCCAGATCAGGTTCATAACGATTCTCTGATTGCATAAGATCATTTTGAACATCTTGAAGCAAGGTATGATGAGAAAAAGGACATTCTTGTTTCATATAGTCTTTCATTAAGTCCGTTACTCCCATTGTTTCTCATGGAGCAAAAAGTAACATCCGAAGGAAATAGGAAGGTCTTTAGCCAACCTATTTCCTAATATTTTATGTCGTTACACTGAATAAACTTCTGTAGAAGCCTGCCGTGGTGCATTAAGCTGCTGTTCTATTGGTTTTAAGGCCTGCATTTTGAGCCATTCTAGCCACATCAGCCACCCTAATCCTGCCATCATCCCAAAAAGGGTCATCAACACAAGGATATGCTTCGGGGCGGGGAAATTGGGCCTAGTGGCCAGCGTGGCCGGTTGAATGACAACCACATGGCTAAAGTTATCCGATGCCTGAAATTGCGCTTCAGCCGCCTTGAGTTTGAGCACATCATACATTTGAGATAGCACCTTTTCAGAGTCTAATAACTGAGAAATGTGAAGTTGCTTGTCCGGGAAAGCCTGATTTTGTGATCTTATCTGTTGGATTCCCCCCATAAGAGACGCTCTTTGGGCAATTAATCCTTTTAAAGTAGCCTCTGCTGTGGCAAGATTATTCACCAGACTGCTCCGCACTGTATCTGCAATTTCTGTTCTGTTCTTCACGTTATTGTGATAAATCCCAATCGTCCTTTGTGTTTCAGCCTGAATTTGCTGACGAATCTCCCCAATTTTCGCTTTAAGGGCCTGCATCGTCGGATCGGTATCGGTATATTTTACCGATAAGGTTTCATAATTCTGAAGCGCATTGTTTAAAGTTTTTTGTGTATCTGCAAGTGTCGTATCTAGGCCAAGGGCTACGGAAGCTAGCCCTTGGCGGGCATTCATCCCCAATTCCCACTGTAATTTTCGAATCAGGCCTTCTTGTGAAGAAATCTGGCTATCCAGGGTAATACGCTGGGTTTGTAACTGCGAAAGTTCTTGAATGTTTACTTGGGCTTCGTTAGTCAGATCAATGGTTTTGTTTTGCTGACGATACAGCATCAATTCATTCCGCACCTTATTCAGCTTATCCCCTATTGCCTGAATCTGTTCATCAAGATATTTTCCACGTTGCTGCAAGGTTTGCCGATTAATTTGCTCTAGAAATGACTGGTATTGATCAACATACCCAGCCACCACCCATTTGGAAAAATTCTTATCGGTGGAACTCAGCTTCATGGTAACGACATCAGTATTGGCGGGATTGTTAAACTTTATTTTACCTGACAGTCTATCGGGCTCGAAGTATTTCGGATATTCCTTTTGGTACTGCTTAAATTGCTTTGGCGTCAGTGTTGATCGCAATTCATCAATCACTTGTTTTGCCAAAAAAGGAGAATTTAAAATCTGAATTTGGGTTAATAAGGGATTTCCATTAACTGTCAGCGCTCCAACTTCTCCACCGCCAGAGGTATTATCCGTTAGTGGTGTAACAAAAGCTGGTGACTGCCCCCCTTTAATCAGCAACTTTGCTGTTGAAGAATAGGTTGGGTGAATCACAAACAGGTTCAATAATCCGCCTAAAAGGAGTCCGCCAAAAGTACATATTGTCAAAAACTTCCAGTGATAACGAATTAATAAAAGGTATTTTTGCAAGCTAAGCTGTTTTTCATTCATTCTATCTGTTCCTTTTTTTTTAAACTGATGTATGCAAGACTATTACCTTACCGAGGACGGAATAAGTAAGCTGGATAACGTCGACCAGGATCAAAGATATCCAAAATAGCATTCGCAAAGCTTCCAACGGTGAAGAAAGGGAGAAAAAACCTTTGTGCATAATCTAATCCTCTGCCAGCAATGGGGATGCCCCGTTCATCGACAAAAACAACATCATTGTCCCGTAACATAAAATCAGACTGGTTCGGATCCACCTTAATTTCGGTTAATTTCCCATTGGCTTCTTCTCGCATTACTTTTACAATGTGGGTATTGGCATTGACAGTGTATCCATGGGCTGACGCAATGGCAGAATTAATACCAGGACTCTGGGCACTCAGAGTATAAACACCCGGTGTTGCCACATTACCCAATACCCGTACCGCAAACCCACCGGGCGCTAGTGCGGATTTTGTCACCAGCTTGAAGGTTTCATCATCCATGTCTTGGTGATTTGCAATAGTGGGCACATAGACTGTATCTCCAGAGCGAACAACCAAGTCTTGTGAAGTATCTCCTTGCTTCAGAAGGCTTAATAAATTGGCTGTCCGTTCGGTTCCGGCAACATTATTCCGAACTTCAACATTTTCGAGATTTGCTCTTTGCGTTACGCCACCAGCGTTTGCAATTAAGTTGGATACGGTCAACCGTCCCCGAATTAAAAGCGCATTGGGGGAATCCGGCTGCGTGGTGTCCCCATGAATTTCATAGGAACCCGGTTTTTGAACAGCTCCCAAAACATACACAATGGCTGGATGGAACTTACTCACCGTTAAAGCAACTTGGGGTTGGCGTAAGTATATCTTGAGTTTATCGGAAATAAATTGGGTTGCCTCATCAATATCCTTGCCAGCAACTTTCATTTCACCAAAAGGATTTACCGTCACAAATCCATCAGGTCTTACCACAAGTCCCTGCTGTGAAAACTCAGGTGCATCATAGACAGAGATATTAATGGTATCTCCAGGTGAAAGAAGATACTTTCCGGCTAAGGTATGAACAGCGCCTTTTAATGTTGTCGGTTGCGTTTTTGTAACATTGTTTTCAGGCAATGTAGAAGATGGAACCGATGGCAGCAAAGATAATGTCTCCGCTAAACTGGTTCCAGAAAGGCACAAAATCATCGTGGCCAGGGTTAAAAAACGTATCATCCATTTTTGCATCAAAACAAAACCTCAATTCCAACTGCAATGGTTTTTTAAGTCAAGAAAAGCAAGCGATTCTTATGACGATGACTATATCGGAAATGATGAGCTTAAAAATTCACCAATCAGGCTATCGTTTTGAATGCAAGATGATTATTAATCAACCAACCTAAGCCGGTTTATTAGCAATACATGGAAATACCGTTATAAATGCTTATGACTTACTTGACGAAAGTGGTTCCCCAGTCTCAACGTCAAAGGGCAGTGGTTTTGATGGATCTGAACAACTTTCTGCCGTGATCCAAGTGGATTGTAAGGCGTGCTGCATTTTGTCATAATTTTCATTAGTCTCATTTTCGAGATCTTCAAAAAACGAAGGGTCTTTGGCAATAATCTCTTCGACTTCTTTCTCAGCTTCTTTTGGTTTCCCTTGTTCGGCTTGGATAAACACAGACATCCATTTCTCTACCCGGCTCAACAGGTTATGATAAGCATCTGCATCGTGATGGGTAAACACAAGCAAGCCCTGAAGGATCTTGTTGAAACTACCGTGCTCATCCATCATGGGGAATTCATCAATGCGAGTGACTATTTTGAGCCCACGTCGATTAGCTTCTTCGACAACGCGCTTCTCAACTTTTTCAAGAGAATCCCGATTCTCCCATGGCAATAGATGTACCGTCGCCGGATCCTGACGGTCATACGTCATCCCCCGAACACCATAAAACCCTGCAAATCGAGTGGGATGAATCCTCATGGGCAAACCTCTTTTCTGTTGAATTACACCTGTAAACCAATTGCTCATGTATCTTAAGGCAAAGGAATCCTTTGAACAAATGCCACCTTGGAGAGTTCCAAAGTGGCATTGCTGATTCAATGAAAAACGGTGCGTCTCGCTGTTTATGCAGTCACCAAAGTTTTGAGTTTTTCAACGTTCTGACGAACATCTTCGACAGACACATTTAATTGTTTCCGTTCTGCGTCAGAAAGCTCAATTTCCATCACTTTTTCAATGCCATTTTTACCAAGTTTCACAGGGACACCCACATAAAGCCCGTTAATACCATATTCGCCTGTTAAATAAACGGAGCAAGGCAGAATTTTCTTTTTATCCTTAACAATTGACTCAACCATTTCGGTCACAGAGGCGCTGGGCGCATAAAAGGCAGACCCGGTTTTAAGATACTGAACAATTTCAGCGCCGCCTTTTCGAGTCCGATCCACAATTCTTTCAATACTGGCCGCATCAAGCAACTTTGACAGAGGAATACCGGCCACTGTGGTGTAATGCACCAGAGGCACCATGGTGTCTCCATGACCACCCAATACAAAAGCCTGAACCTGTTCCACAGAAACATCCAGTTCTTCTGCAATAAAGGTTCTAAAACGAGCTGTATCTAAAACCCCAGCCATGCCAAACACTCTTTGATGTGGGAAACCAGTCACTTGGAGAGCCACATGGCACATTGCATCTAACGGGTTTGAAACCACAATCACGGTGGCGTTAGGCGCTTCACGACGAATATTTTGGCAAACATCCGTCATAATTTTGGTATTGGCATCTAACAAGTCGTCTCGACTCATCCCTGGTTTACGAGGCAGTCCCGCCGTAATAACAACCAGGTCGGAATTCCGAATAACATCATAGCTATTACTGCCCATCACACGGGTATCATAACCATACACAGGGCCAGCTTCTAGCATGTCCAAAGCCTTCCCTTGGGGAACGCCTTCAACGATATCCACTAAAGCAACAAATTTGGCTAATTCTTTTTCAGCGAGACGTTGTGCTAAGGTTGCACCCACGTTCCCAGCACCAATAACCGAAATTTTATGAAACATTTTGTTTGAACCCTCCATCAAAAATAACCGTAACAACGGTTTTGATTGTTTCACTCACATGCCCTTTTTTCAAGAGGAGCCTTGGTTAAAAAATTTCTGTAAGGCGTTTTCAAACCCATCGCATCTCATTTATTTTCAAAAAAGAATCGCAAACTAAAAACGAATGCCATAAAGAACCTGTCAAGAGACCCTTCGTTACAGCAAAGCACTGCTGGAGGCATTATGGCCGTGTTTGAGCGCCTCTTGATAGGCAGGCATTTTTAAGAGAAGCTATAAAAATCCAATATCCGTTGAGAGGAAAAAAAGAAACTATGGCCGTCGTCTCCACACATTCTGCAATTGAAGAGCATCTTCAGAAAAACACCAACCCACTCCATCAGATTTATGACAAGGTCATCAACGGGGACCGACTTTCCAAGGCTGATGGCTTTGAGATTGTGAATTCTAATGATTTACTTAGCATTGGCTTTTTGGCAGATACTGCCCGAAAACGCATGACGCCCCAAGAAAGAATGGATCATGTGTATTGGGTGCATAACTATCACATTAACATTACCAATATTTGTGAAGGAACATGCCGATTTTGCGCCTTCAGTAGACGCTCTGAGAAGGCCAAAAACGCTTATTTCTGGTCTGTAGATGAGATTATTACCCAAGTTCAAAATTATCCGGCTTTAGCTAACCTATCTGAGTTTCATATTGTCTCGGGTATGACCCCTAAACTCAATTTGGAGTATTACATTGCCCTGTTTTCAGCACTCAAAACCCATTTTCCCCATGTCCACATTAAGGCCCTTACAGCGGCTGAGATTGATTACCTGGCAAAACTTGAAGGTATTTCCTGCGAAGAGGTTCTAAAAACCTTGCAACAGTATGGCCATGGGTCAATGCCTGGCGGCGGTGCCGAAATCTTTTCCGATCGCATTCGGGACTTGCTCTACCCTGATAAAATTACTCATTGGGAATGGCTTGAGATCCACGGAATAGCCCACCGATTGGGCATGAAAAGTAACGCCACCATGCTGGCTGGCCTAGGCGAAAACTGGGAAGAACGGATTGATCATATGCTTTATGTCCGGGATCAGCAGGATCAAACCGGCGGTTTTATGACGTTTATTCCCTTGAATTGCTGGTATGAAAATACGGCAGTGGATAAATCCAACGCGTTAACGGGTATTGAAAACTTGAAAAGCTTTGCATTGAGCCGATTACTTTTGGATAACGTTCCTTATATTAAGTCATATTGGATACAACACGGCCTAAAAATGTCTCAAGTCAGTTTATCCTTTGGAGTAAATGATTTGGATGGCACCGTCACACAAGAAAAAATCACCCATATGGCTGGAACTGACTCTGCACAGGCTGTTACTCAAACAGAACTTGTACATGTCATTCGACAAGCTGGAAAAATCCCAGTTGAGCGAGACACGCTGTACAATATCCGAAAAATATACGATTAACCATGGCAGTGCTGCGGCTGGGTGAAATTCGGTTTATCAACACCCTTCCTTTATCATTACCGTTTTCAACTTTAATCGATGATATGACCATTGAGAAAACCGTGTTGCCACCAACGGCGTTAAATCAACTGATGCTGCAAGAGGATCTGGACGTTTCGCCTGTTTCCAGTGCCTTTTATTTACGACACCAGGACCAATTTGAGCGGCTAGATGGCATTTCTATTAGTGCTGAACAGCATGTTGAAAGTGTCTTGTTATTTTTACCCCGTGGCTTTGAGGGGATTTCCCAGTCTATGCCCCTTGCCGTTCCAGACTCCTCCGAAACCTCAATTGCTCTGGCCCAGTATTTGATCTTTTGTAAAACCGGTATTTCCTTTAAAGGGAACCTAAAAACCTATCCCCGTGGGTTAGGGCACGCCTACATTGAACAAGGAATCCCCGTTTTAGCCATTGGTGATGAAGCACTGCATCTCAAACAGCGTCAATCTATTGGTAACACAGAGATTATCGATCTCGCAGAGTTTTGGTATGCCGAAACGCAACTCCCCTTTGTTTTCGCAGTCTGGGTTGCCCAAAAAAGCTGGGCAAAACAATATCCAGAAGAATTGAAACAATTAAATCAGCTTTTTGTGGCCCAAAAAGAAACCTTCTACCGAGATCCAGTCCTGCAAACTCAAATCTTGACACTTGCTCAAAAACAATGTCCAAGCTTGCCACAATCGTTATTAAAGCGTTACTTTACGGAATACCTGTCTTATAATCTAGAAAGACCCCACTTAAAAGCTCTTTCTTTGTTTGAATTCGTCTTAAGATGGCTTGATAATGACCAAAAAGAACCTCCCCATTGGAATTGTCCTGAATTACCAGTCCAACTTCTACACCGTTAAGGTTGAAGAAGTCTCTTATCAGTGCTTTCTGAAAGGGATCCTAAAAAAAGAAGGCACCGATGTTGTGGTTGGCGATCGAGTGACATTGGATAATCTCGATCCAATAAATGCCACCGGCCGTATTATCAATGTGTTGGAACGGCAAAATCAGTTAACACGTCCCAAAATTGCCAATATTACTAAAGCGATGGTCGTTTCTTCCATCCAAAACCCCATATTAGACCTACAACAACTCGATCGATACGTAACCCACATTCTTTTGGCCGGTATTGAACCCATGATTTGTATCAGTAAAAAAGATCTGACCACTGGGTCTGATGAAATTGAAGCTATCCAGAGAATTTATCAACATTTAAACATCCCCGTTTATACCACCTCCATTAAGGATTTGGAGAGTATTCAACATCTTTTTAATGCCTTGCAAGGTGGCTGTGTCGTTTTTGCAGGCCCCAGTGGCGCAGGAAAATCAAGTCTAATAAACTCTTTTAGACCCTCGTTAAATCTGAAAGTTCAAGAAGTTTCTGAAAAAATTCAACGGGGTCAGCATACAACACGGCAGGTGGCATTGCTTGCCATGGGAAATGACACGTACATTGCCGATACACCAGGATTTAGTTATCTCAAGTTTGATGACATATTGCCACAGGTTCTAGAATCGGTATTCCCCGACTTTGCATCCTATCGAGATCATTGTCACTTCCATAACTGCCTGCATCTGGATGAGGAAGAGTGCCAAGTGAAAGCAAATTTAGAGAACCTTTCAGAAACTCGGTATGAAAGTTACAAAATTTTTGTGACAGAAGCAACCCACTACATTGAAAAACTTCAAACCACCAGCCAAAAGCAAGAGTATGGGTATAAAAAGTTGAAAAAAGGGAAGGACCGGGATATATCTATTTTGAAACTTCCTGAAAAACAACGCGAAACGTCTCGCCGGACTCAAAAACAACAAATCCTCGATTGGACCTCAGAAGAAGATGCTACACTAGAAGAATCATGACGACGACAAGTCTATCGTACAAAACACGTTTTGAAACACACATCACGGCAGTACAAGAGTGCCTAGAAGAGATTTTAACGCCTCAAGAGCCGGAGGTGCTATGGGCGGCCATGCGTCATGGTGTTCTCAATGGGGGAAAACGGATTCGTCCCGTCCTTTTAATCGAATCATGTGTGGCATGCGGCGGCACACAACAAAAAGCTTTGCCCACAGCCTGCGCATTAGAATTAATCCATTGTTACAGCCTGATTCATGACGATTTACCGTGCATGGATAATGATGACCTGAGACGAGGTCTTCCCACGGTTCATAAAGCCTTTTCTGAAGATATGGCTGTTTTGGCAGGGGATGCCTTGTTGGCCCTGGCCTTTGGCGTCATTCCGGATAATACCCTGGACGTACCCGATAAGGTTTTGCTACAAGTAATTACTGAACTTTCTCAAGCCGCCAGCATTAAGGGGCTTGTCAATGGCCAGGCCGACGATATCCTATTTGCCAATGATTTGCCTGATGAAGAACGACTCTATCGAATTCATTCTGGAAAGACAGGCGCCTTATTCCGATTTTCGACGTGGGCCGGTGCAAAATTGGCAGAGCAACCAGAGCCTGTCGTAAGTTTATTGGCAAAGTATGGGGAAACCCTCGGACTCGCCTTTCAAATTGTCGATGATCTGCTTGATGTTCAGGGAAATAATGCCTTATTAGGCAAAACACTCGGAAAAGATGAAGCTCAAGGAAAAATCACCTTTCCAGCTGTTTATGGTATCGCAGGTACTGAAACAATTTTAAAATCTCATATTGAAACGCTTTACAGTATTCTCGATGCCTTACCCACAACCATTCAAACGAAAAATCTTCGTTTTTTAGTAGAATTTGTTCAACAACGGGAGTTTTAATGGTTACGATTGGTGGAACAGGGTATGAAGTGATTATTGCAGGGCTCCTCAGCGGACTCATTGCCCAGCTCATTAAAATGCTCTCCTATACGCTGTATTATCGAAAAATAAACTTCCGCCTCTTGGTACAAACAGGCGGAATGCCCAGTAGCCACAGCTCATCAATGTGTGCCATGGCAACCAGTGCGGGCTTGGTCAGTGGGTTCTCCTCGGTGGATTTTGCCATTGCAGTAGGCTTTGCCATGGTGGTGATGTATGATGCTGCGGGCGTACGTCAAGCAGCAGGCAAAATGGCTGGCATTTTAAACCGCATGACTGAAGACTTTTATAAACATCATTCTGAACATATCCCTGACCGGTTAAGAGAACTCCTGGGTAATACGCCCTTTGAAGTTTTTGTGGGAGCTCTTTTTGGTATTGGTTGGGCCATGATTGTCCACCAATACTTTGCACATACCGGGCTTTTTTAAATCATTTTATTTAAAACGTTTACCAACCTTCCGCCAGAGAATTGCCCCTTTTTGTAAATGAAAAATACGAGGATTGCCCTTTTCTTTTAAGCCCACATTTTGTACCATGGCCTTACGACATATTAAAAATGGTCTTTTAAATGACACTTAAAAATTGGAAAACAGCTTTAATGTTTATACCACTGGTTGTGGCCTTTATTATTTTGATTTTTGTCGTGAGCGATTTAAAACATCCCGTGGTGCAACATGATACGTGTACCCTGGTGGGACGCGGCGTTGCAGTTCAGAAATTCAAATCAACGGCGAAGTTACTATACAGTCAAGGCGGAAAAGAGTTAGATGACATTGGTTTAAATTGTAAAACCTTTGGTAATGTTTATTTTAACGACCATCTCCCCCTGCCTGTTGAAACGGGAGAAACGGTCAAACTGACCATTAAACATTATCATTATTTATCCACACGCTATAATTTGTCGGTCCCTGTGGTTAACCCAGACAATGGTAAAAATTAATCATTTATTATTAATTATCAATTGATTACAAAAATTTCAAATCAAAAAAATATCTTTTTCGATTATCTGCAAAAGAAAAAGGAGATTCTGATTGGAACCTCCTCCTCGCTTTGGAACTAGTTTGATCTGAGTTCCCCTCTAAATATCCACTACCAACCTTTTGCTGTTTTCCCCCCTCAGCATCCCTCCGTAAGAGCCCCATCCGAGAAAGAAGATAGGTGTCTTACGAACTGTATATACATTAACAAATTATAAAGATTTAGTAAAACAAATATTGCCTAGTGTGAACAAATATTAAGTAATTGTACACCTATACACTTAGTTTAAAATCGTTCACCTGAAAGCATTTTAACGATTTAGAAACTTTCACCCAACGACCTGTTTTCCCAGCTTCAGCAACAATTCAAAATTAAAATCTCAAGCGGTCCGCAAAGAAGCTCAGCAGTATTTTTAAGTCGAATTTATAACCGGATG
>JANWIO010000147.1 GCA_025449835.1 Vampirovibrionales bacterium | reverse complement strand
TCTGGTACAGCGAATGCTAGTAATTCCGCTTTACTTCCTTCAACGCCCCAAGGTGATCAATTTCAATTGACCCCCTTGTGGAATTTGTCTCTGGCGTTATTGGGGAATCAAAATTCAAATGCCCTCAGTAACCCACCAGCTCAAGGACTAACCAATCCTTTTGGTATGGGGGCAAACACGTTGAATACTATTAACAATGCATCACTTGTGGCTGTTAATGGCTCACAAGCCGCAACACAGTTTTATACCAATTACGCTCAAAGTGTCATTGCTGAGAACATGAAAACATTACAAAATTTAAAACAGCAGCAAGCTGCTGGTCAAAATGGTTCTGGTAATAACGGTTCTGGTAATAATGGTCCCGGTGGCATATTCGGGTTTATCATTTCAAAGCTCCCAGGCCAAAATGGTAATAATGGCAATGGCTTCAGTATTATGGGATTTCATCTTCCCTTTAATCAAGGAGCTGGTGGTAATCAAGATGCTAGTGGATCAGGAACAACCCAAAACACGCCGCAGTTTCATGAAATTCGGCAAGACGTTTGGAATACAGATCCGACGGAATTGGCCAAAATGCAAAACATCGGCAAAGTATATGCTGCGATTAATGAGCTGATTCGTCAGGAAATTCAACAATATTCCGGGGCGTAACTTAAATCGAGTAGTACTTGGCGTCAGGGTGATGCACGATGAGTGCAGATGTCGATTGCTCCGGTTCAATTTGGTAGGCTTCCGTCAGGAGAATATTGGTATACGTGGACACCTCCATCAGGGCAAATTGCTTCACTTGGTCACTTAGGTCTGGACAGGCCGGATAGCCAAAGCTGTAGCGTTTGCCCTGGCCATTTTCGATGCCCAATTCTTTTCGAATCATGCGATGTGACCATTCTGCAAGGGCTTCTGCCATTTGAACTGCCAAGCCGTGGAGGTAGTAGCTTTTGGAATATTCCCCGGCTTGGTCAAGGGCATTGCATTTTGCGCCAACACTGTACCCCATGGTCACCAGTTGCAAGGGAAGCACATCAGTTTTACCGGAGTCTTTTGATGCAAAGTAATCCGAAAGGCAGAGCAGATCTCGGCTGGTTTGGCGCGGAAACTGGAAGCGTTCCCGTTCGGTCTTTAAATCATCTTGAAGGACAACCAGATCATTTCCTTCACTGTAACAAGGGAGGTAGCCGTACAAAACTTCAGGCTGTAAAAGGGTTTCCGTTTTACATTCATTGAGTAAGTCGGCAAGGAGGGGATAAAACTCTTCTTGTAAAAGGCGATCATACTCTTCTTTTGCCTTATTTTTCACTCCCCAAGAGAGGCGGAATAACGATGGGAAATCCATTAAGGGGTAAATATCGTCTAAGTTCAGATCTGTGGCCTGAAGTCGTTTCATGCCCCAGAAAGGTGCTATTGGGATTTTTTCAGCAGGTTTAACCTGGCTTTCTGTGGTGATAATGGGAGCTGGGGCGCTTTCTTTGTATTTCTCTGATTTTTTACGCCGATTTTCCATATCCAGCCGATATTCTTTCATGAGAAGCTCTTTTTCCTGGGGATCCATTAGGCGATTCATCACTCTGAGACCTTCAAAGGCATCTTTAGAATAAAAAACACCGCCAGGATAAGTGATTTCTTCACCCAATACGGAGATACGGAAACCAAAATCGCGGTTAATGGCTGCACCTCCAATAATAATGGGGTAATTCATCTCATGCTTATGACATTCTTCAACACAGTATGCCATTTGCTTTGATGTGGTAACCAATAAAGCACTTAACCCAATGGCATCCGCTTTTACCTCTTTGGCTTTGGCCAAAATGTCTGCCAACGGAACCTGTTTGCCTAGATCATGAACAACATAACCGTTATTGGAAAAGATGGTTTTGACAAGATTCTTCCCAATATCGTGGACATCGCCATAAACCGTGGCCAGTACCAGCGTGCCTTTAGAGACTTTGTCATCTTTATCAAGGAACTGTTCCAAATAGGCGACGGATTTTTTCATCACTTCTGCCGATTGAAGAACAAAGGGGAGAATCAACTCGCCAGTTGCCATTTTATCTCCCACTTCCTTCATGGCTGGGAGCAAAATTTGGTTAATAATTTCCACTGGGGCGTATTGCTGAAGGGCTTTCTCTAAAACCGCTTCAATACCTTCTTTTTTACGGTTTAAAATTTGGTAGTGAATTTGTTCTTCAACGCTTCGTTGGACTGTATCGTCTTCTTCCACTTGGGAGGTACGACGATCGGCGCTGGCATGAGTTTCAAAATAAGCGATAAAATCGGCCAAAGCTTGTTCGTTTTCATTCAGTACCAGGGCATCTGCGAGTTGACGTTCTTGTTCTGTGAGCATAGGGTAGGGGATTATCTCCTTTGCATTGATAATGGCCAAGTCTAAGCCAGCTTGCGTTGCATGATAAAGGTATACACTATTTAACACTCTTCTGGCCTCCGGCGTCAAACCAAAAGATGCATTGCTCACCCCCAAAATGGTATAGGTATGAGGAAGGTTGCTTTTAATCCACCGAATCGCCTCAAAGGTCTCCACGGCAGAGTTTTTAAATTCATCTTCGCCAGTAGCCAGGGTAAAGGTGAGTGGGTCATAAATCAGGGTATGTGGGGGGAGATCATAATCTTGGGTAATGATATCGTACAGTTTCTGGGCAACTTCAATTTTGCGCTCAGCTGTTTTGGCCATACCGTCATGATCAATAAGCATGGCAACGGCGGAGCCGCCATATTTTTTCAGAAATGGCGCAATTCTGTGAACCCGCTCGCCTTCGCCTTCTAAATGAATAGAATTGACAATGGGGCGACCCGGCACCAGTTTCAGTGCGGCTTCAATCACATCATATTCGGTTGAGTCAATAACGAGAGGGGCATCCACCAATTGTGACAGATCTTTAACTAACCGACACATCTGCTCTTTCTCATCATCCCGTTCGTTAAGAGCCACACACACATCGAGAAGATGGGAGCCTTCTTCCACCAACGTTCGAGCCACAATCCCCATGGTTTCATAGTCGTCTTCCATCAACAGTTTTTTAAACTTACGACTCCCTTGAGAGTTAAGCCGTTCTCCTACAATAAGGGGTTTGTTGGGTATATCCAGGCTTACAGCTTTAATAGAGCTGGTAAGGGACCGAACAGGTTCGATTTCCCGTGGAACCGGTTTGTGGGGCCCAATGGTTTCTACAAGCGCTGCTAAATGTTTTGGTGTGGTTCCGCAGCAGCCGCCTACAATCTGGATGCCAAACTGAGAAATAAACTCTTTAAGGGCTTGAGCAAAGGGTTCTGGGGTGAGATTGTAATGTGCTTGGCCTTCAATGTTTTCAGGGAGACCGGCATTGGGAATCACCGAGATGGGGACGGGGGAGTATTGAGACAAATATCGGATGGATTCTCGCATTTCATCAGGACCCGTACTGCAATTGATGCCAAACACATCTACTCCTAAATCAATAAATAGGGGTAGGGCTGTTTCCACATCGGTTCCCAGTAGCATCCTGCCAGAAGTATCTAGCGTGGGCTGAGCAATGAGCAAAATATCTTTCCCCGAAGCCTGAATAGCTTCTTTGGCACCAATAACCGCATGTTTCATCTCCAGGATGTCTTGGCCGGTCTCAACAATAATGGCGTCAACACCAGCTTCAATCAGGATTTGGGCTTGTTCTTGGTAAACTTCTCGCAAGGTGTCTACGCTGACATTGCTGAGTGTTGGGTCACTGGAAGAAGGTAAAAATCCTGTTGGGCCTAAGGAGCCTACAATATAGCGGGGCTGATTGGGGGTATTAACCTGGGCAATCGCATCTTGAGCGGCTTTAACAGCCGCTGTATTAATGTCCACAATCTGGTCTGCAAGACCGTACTCTTCCAACTTAATGCGGTTTGAGCCAAAGGTGTTGGTTTCAACGCAATCGCAGCCTGCTTCTAAAAAAGAATGGTGGATGGCCTGAATAATTTCAGGTCGGATGAGTGACAAATAGTCATTGCAGCCGTCTTTTCCCAGAAAATCTTTTGCGGTGAGTTGGTATGTTTGGATGGAGGTGCCCATGGCGCCATCAAAAACCATCACCTTTTGCAGCAGCCGTTCTCTAAAGCTGGGGCGTGGGTGATTTTGGGTGTGTGATTCTGAACGGTTCAATGTTGTGGCCATATTTTTAGAGGGGGGTGTTAAATCGTGTCCATTTATTATACCCAAAATTGTGTGGGGTCCATGCCATAGTAGGTTACTTTTTTTTACGAGTGTTGAAATTGATGCAAGGTTTTTTAAATAAATGAATTTTTGTAAAGATTCTTTTTCTCGTGAAATTCAATTAAACTGATTTTTTAGGGTTTGAAAAGTACCATTTGTGGATTGAAACATAAATTAAAAATGAAAAACCCAAGCAGGCGAATACACTTATGATAGGATGAAGGAAAAGTGACTCTGTTTCCTATGTCATTATGAATTAGGGTGGAAGTGATCAATATGATTCATCGTAGCGAAGGCTCCGTCGTGGAGACGCACCCCTATATTTCTTATTTATTTAAGTGGGCAAATGAGGACATAACGCTTTTGGAAGAAGATACTTATATTATCAATGCTTTAAACTCATCCAATATCCGCCATGGGTATCAACTTAACGATGAAATTGCGGAGGAAGCATTTATTAGCCGTTGGCCTGATAATAAATTTCCGTTAAAAATTTTTATTGCCCCGGATTATGGTGTTTTACTGTCCCCAAAAGAATTAAGGCAGGTGACCCAAATTTGTCAGGATGCACTGGCTCGGATTCAGGCGATTAATCCGGAATGTTTCCAGTTTAATATCATTGAAGCGCGTCACCAGGCAGATATTGTGGTTAAATTTCGGCGTTCTGAGGAACTGACAAACTCACATAATTACCCGCAAATTGGACCTGAAAAACAAATTCAAAAAGCTGAAATGACTTTAAATATTCCGAAAGCAATTGAAGAAGAGCAGATTTTAAAAGACATGATGCATAACCTGCTTCATGCCCTTGGTGTCTATGGCCATAGCGATTACGAATTTGATTGTGCTTATTCTCCAACATCATCTAAGCAGCAAATTTTAACAGTTAGAGATATCAAAACGCTTCAATTGCTTTATCGTTGTCCCATTGGCATGACCAAGAAAGATCTGATGCTGCTTTGGACTGAGTATCAGAATAATTATCTAACGATACCTTTAAACAGTGCCTTAGAAGCAATTTTATCCAATATTGACAAACAAGACTCGACACTCTTGATTGAGCGAAAAATTGTGAAATCTGCAGACTTGTCTCAGCGTGAAGTTGCCTTACAGCAATTTTTTAGCAAATACATCCAAGAGTTACAATCTGCATAAAACAATTTTAAACGGGGTTATCGTCCTAAAAGATAGACTGGTTTCCCTGTTTTGTTGTTGTAGGGGTCCAAGTTTTTAAGCTGTGATGCTAAATTCCCTGTGGCTCGGTAGATTTTACCTTGAGGTGTCACCACAATATTTTCACCGTCGTTGCGTGAATTTTCTCGGCTGGGGATAAAATGCATTTTATTGTTGGCAATACCTTGTTGTTGAAGCATTTGAAAATAATTGAAACTGCTTTGTGACTTTGTGTGCGATCCTTGGGCAATATAAAAATTACAATTCTTGAGATTAAATCCCTCTTTTTTCAAATTGCTTAAAAGTGGGTTCAGGGTTTTACTGCTATCACCATCCCAAAAATGTCCAGATTCTTTCTCG
>JANWIO010000146.1 GCA_025449835.1 Vampirovibrionales bacterium | reverse complement strand
CCCACTGTCTTTATGGGGGAACCTATCTCGTCCATGGGATAGCGGCCCAAGACCGGTATGTTTATCAAGACACTGAAATCTACCCATCACTCCCTCCAAAAAACTATGAGGCCATTTTCAAAAAGCCTTACCCCCATGGCCACTCTGCCAACCATGCCGTGGTATCTGGCATGATCACAAAAATCACCACACCCCATGCCTTTCCCAATCAGCTAAGAGAGTGGCTTCAAGCCTAAGAATTGTACCTTTCATTAGACTTCCCAATTGGGCGGCGTCCCCAGTGTCAGACCAATTTTTCAGGCAAAAAATTGACTTTTAAAAAAGAAAAGGATACCATTCATTACCTTTCTAAACCAAGGTGCTGCAAAGACGAGAGAGCCATAAATCTCATGCGGCACCCAAAACAGGGAAGGTCATTGAACCCGTAGAAACATGTCTTTCAACATGGTGAAAGTGCAATAACCAGGACAAGTTCGCTTTATTGTAAAACATTGCGTTACAAACCCTAGAAATGGAAAAGATTCCATAAGTATAATGACTACAAAGAGTGTTGAGTAAACAAAATGTTCACTAACCTGAGGAGGATTAATGTCGGCAATAGAGGATAGAGAGCGAGCAGTCTTAATTGACTTGTCTCGTGCAGTGAGTTCAGCCGATGCGGTCAGGCAGTTGGAAAGCAGCCTGGAGCAGTCAAACACATTATTGGGCCCCGGTTCATTGATTGATATCAATACCGGGGAACTCCTCCTCACTCCAGGGGTTCTGCTCAAAATCAAGGCAGTGATAAAACGGTTCGGGGTGAAAATTGAAACCCTTTACTCATCCGTACCACAAACCCAGCAATCCGCCCTGGATGAAGGCTTATTGGTCAGACGCCAGCCACCTATTCAAACTCAATCCAGCCGATTTGATACGCAGTCATTTCTGGCAAAAGCCTATAAAGATTTAGATTTGCCTTTTGAAGAAATCCCATCTCACGCATCGAAGCCAGAACCCCTTTCAAAACTTTCGATGACCTTAGATGATGGGACGCGTGAAGAAATCCAAGCTTCGCCAGAAGTTTTTGGCGAAACCGTTTATTACAGGCAAACATTACGTTCTGGCCAAGTTTTAGAAGCCAGTGGCAACATTGTAGTGGTTGGTGATGCTCACTCTGGCAGTGAAATTCTGGCAGATGGCGACATTCTGGTGTGGGGTTTCCTGGGAGGCATTGCTCATGCAGGCCGAAAAGGCAACACACATGCTGAAATCCGAGCCGTTCGAATTGAAGCTGTCCAACTTCGGATTGGACATTACATTGCCAGAAGGCCTGACAGAATTTTTAAACAACAAAACAAGCGTAGAGGACCGGAGGTCGCAAAGGTCCGGGACAATGAAATCCAAATTTTTGAAGATATAGTAGATCGATAACAAGAAGAGAGGAACGACACTTTTATGGCAACTAAAACTGAAGGTCGTGTCATTGTAGTCACTTCTGGAAAGGGTGGAGTTGGAAAAACAACCTCAACAGCGAATATTGGTGCCGGTTTGGCCAGAATGGGATATAAAGTTGTCCTGATCGATACGGATATTGGTCTGAGAAACTTGGATATCCTGATGGGGCTGGAAAATCGGATTGTTTACAATATTGTGGATGTTGTGGAAGAACGCTGCAAACTTAACCAGGCACTGGTTAAAGACAAGCGGATGCCCAATCTTTGCTTACTCCCTGCTGCACAGACACGAGATAAGAGTGCTTTAACACCAGAGCAGATGAAGACTGTGGTGGAAGAGCTGCAAAAAGAGTATGATTTTATCTTTATTGACAGTCCTGCCGGGATTGAGCAAGGGTTCCAAAATGCTGTGGCGGCTGCAACAGAAGCCATCGTTGTCGCCACCCCCGAAATGTCTTCGGTTCGAGATGCCGATAGAATCATCGGTCTGCTTGAAACCAAAGAAGAAATTACCAATTACAAGTTGGTTCTCAATCGGGTGAGAGCAGACATGATCAAAGCCAATGATATGATGGACGTCGATGATGTGCTTGAAATCCTCTCTGTGAAACTTTTGGGAATTATCCCTGAGGATCAAGACATTATTATCAGTACAAACCGGGGAGAACCCGTTGTTTTAAGAGAAGGCGATAAAATCCCCAGAGCAACATTGGCATACCGCAATATTGCAAGCCGTATTGCCGGTGAAGATGTTCCATTTTTAGAAATGGACGTCCCAACACCGTGGGTCGAGCGGTTTAAAAGCCTGTTTCGCTTCGGCGCAGCATAAGAGAGGGAGAAAAAGTAATGTCAACACAAGGACCTCAACAAAGTAAACTGGTTCAATGGTGGATTGACCTGTTTCAAAAAATTTCTGGACCTCTTCCACAGTTGCTTACAGATGAGGCTTCTCCCACAGAGGATGCCCCCTCAGCCAAAGAAGACGCCAAAAACCGACTGAAGCTTGTGCTGATGCATGACAGGACTCAAATTTCACCCACGTTGCTTGAAAGCATGCGGGATGAGTTGGTTCAAGTAATCTGCAAGTACGTTGAAGTGGACCAAACAACATTGGATCTTTGCCTGGAACAAGAGACCAATACCATTGCACTGGTTGCCAATATCTCGGTTGTTCGGAGCAAAGAATCTAACACATCTGCCTAACTGGTAGATTAAGAGGGATACCCTCATTCATTTTAAAGAGAATTGCGCTGGGATGTTGCAATTCTCTTTTTGGTTTTGTCATTCTTCTCGATAAACCCACTTTTTCAGGCACTCAAAATCAGATTGTTTACAATTCGTTATATTTAAGCACGTTTTATTAGTAGATTGTTTTTATACTCATACAGAGAGTCAGATATTCAACGTTTCGATGGGTTTTACCAACGTAAACGTGAGACATGGAGAAGAGTTGTGTCACTAGGCGCATTATTTGGAAATTCATCATTAATGGGAAACAGCCTGAGTTCATTTGGAGGCCTATCCTCCTCAGCAACCGGTATTGACCCATCCGTTAGCTCATTATTTAATTCTTTAAACTCTTACAATGCAATGGTCAGTGGAAGCCAAGGAGATTCACTTGGCAGCTTTCTTTCCGTTCAACCCTTTTTAGATATGTTGAAAAACCCAGCCATGTTGGTTCCACAAACCCAATTGGCACCTAACGATATTCAATCCGTGATGGCAACCTTACAAGGCATGGCTGGAGGCGGTTCACCCGCTTCCAGTGGCATTGCTTCTCTTCTGCAAGGTTTGCTTGGTGCTAGTGGTTCTTCGTCATCCAGTGGCATCGCATCTGCCTTACAAGGTTTGCTTGGCGGTAGTGGTTCTTCATCATCCAGTGGCATTGCCTCTGCCCTACAAGGTTTGCTTGGCGGTAGTGGCTCTTCGTCATCCAGTGGTCTTGCTTCTGTTCTACAAGGCTTAGTCGGTGGGAACGGTTCCTCCTCTTCCAGTGATATTGCATCGCTCATTCAAAGTTTAACCGGAAATCAACAAAATACTTCAACCAACACAACAAATTCATCAGCAACGCAGACAGCGAATACTTCAAGTACAGATACTTCAACAACCCCAACCACTACGGATTCTGGGGGCACATCGGGTAATGACGCCATTACCATGACCCGAGCCGAATTGGATAAACTATTAGGAAAAAACAACCAAAGCGCCACGACAAGCAGTTCAAGCAGTACTTCTCAAGACAGTTCAGCTCCAAGCACAAAACAAAACAATTCTTCCAACTCAAAAGTAGCAGCAGCCTTAGCCTTAATGAGCTTATTGGGTAAAAGCAAGAGTAACAGTTCATCTTCAAACCCACTGGATAGCCTCTTGCTCAGTTCACCGACCAGCAATCTGTCCAATCCCATCTTTGGTGGGCTTGGGATATTGGGAGGCTTAGGGAGCAGCACCAGTAGTTTATTTAATCAACTCTATGGAAACGCTCTAACTTCCCCATCAAGCCTTTTGGGATAGTGCCCTCACTCTGAATGTTTTTTACAACAGGAAATTATCTCAACAAATTGCTTTCTTCAAGCCTTTTATCTCAAAACGTCTTGCTTTTCAGGGCGTTTTTGAGTTTATGCAGCTTTTGAACCAGCAGCAATTTTAATCAAAATTTCCTTTGGCTAATGGAGGGAATTCAAAAATACTCGTCCCATAATAAAATCATTACAAGCGCAAGAGAAATAGGGGTAGTAAGTGTCATGGATGAGGGTATTTTAAAAACCAAGGCAGAGGGCGATGTAGAAAAAACCCAATTATTAGAAGCAATTTGTATCGCAAATCATCATCTCGGGTCTTCTGAGGGACGCAATCAAATTTTAAATGCAATTCGTAAAGCAATTTCCAACAAGGCATCTCAATAAATTTTTCGATATTTCCATTAATCATAAAACGACTAGTAGTGCTTTTACAGGGTAGAAAACCGTGGTTTTCTGCCCATTATTTTATTGTGATGAAAGATTTGGCAACATTTTTTTATAATTTCTTAACAAAGTATAAACAAAATCAATTTCATTGTTTTTATATATATAGAAATAGGAATTCACCCGCACATAAGCGGTGCTCTCAAAAAAGTTAGTTAGGAGGTTTCGATCAGTGTCAGGCTTGCAATCTTATGGCAATCTTGGGTATCAATCATACACCCATAATGTTCTACAAGCACCTTATGGGCAATCCTCCAATTTTGGGTCTACTTTTAACAATGGCCTCACCTCAACCACATTTAATGTCCAATCCTTCCTACCAGGAAGTGGTCCTTTTCAAACCAACCAAAAAGCGCAACAATTTGCTTCCCCTCAATTTTTACCCGTCTTGGCCGGAATGGGTCAAGCGCAAGCCATCGATCTACCCAATGTGGGGTTAGGCCAATTTTTGTTCAATCCCAATTTTTTCCAATTCCCACCCAGTTTTTTACAAAGTTGGGGTAATTACTTCCAGTCTCCGCTGAATGGATGGTTCCCCCCAGCTTATGCGACCTAAGTTTTTCCCGTATATCTTCTCTCTTCTCTCTCTCCAATGTGACTTGCCTCCAGCAATGGGGGCTTTTTCTTTGGAAGAGAAGAACTAACCTTTTACGGCGCCCGATAAGGTCCCTGAAATAAAATAACGCTGGAGAATCACAAAGAAAGCAATGACAGGAAGCATCGCTAAGATGGTTCCTGAGGCAATGAGGCGCCAATTACTGCTAAAGGTGCCCTGTAGATGCACCAACCCTACGGGCAATGTGTACATCTGAGGTTTTGAGAGCACAATACTGGGCCAAAGGAATTCTCCCCAGTTAGCCATAAAGGTAAATACAGCCAATGTTGCCAATGTGGGTACAATTAAGGGAACAATAACACGGCTGAGAACCTGAAAACTGTTACACCCATCTATCACGGCGGACTCTTCCAACTGACGCGGAATATTCACCATGGCCTGGCGCACAAAAAAGATACCAAATCCGCCCACCACAAAAGGAATCACCAGCCCGATATAAGCCGGTAAAGGCCCGGCTGTATCCACCAAATTCAGCTTCAATACCATCAGGTACAACGGAATCATAATTACTTGAAAGGGTATCATCATGGTGGCTAAAACCAGCATAAAAATAGTATTTTTGCCCTTAAACTCAAATCGGGCCAACGGATATGCCGCCAACACACTGAAAATCAGGTTTAAGATCACGGCAAGCCCCGTGACAATGATACTATTTAAGAAATACATGCCCATGGGCACAGCATGCCAGACGGCGCCAAAATTTTGAAGGGTGGGGTGACGGGGTAAAAATTGCGGCGGATACTGAAAAATGTTTTCGCTAGCTGATTTCAAAGCAGTAGAAAGCAGCCACAAAAAGGGTCCCACTGAAATCACGACCAATAGGACAAGAAGCCCATACGTACTCATTCTTTTAAGCATTTAACGCCTCTTTCTCGGCTTTAAGATAAAAGAGGCGAATATTGAGCAAAGACAATCCAAAAATAATCACCATAAGAACAAAACCCGCAGCACAGGCAATGCCTAAATTTAAATTGGAAAACGCCTGATCATAAATATAGTAAACAAAGGTCTCGGTAGACCCGATGGGTCCGCCATGGGTCATCACATAAATTTCGGTAAAGAGCTTCAACGCCCCAATGGTACTAATAATCCCAACCAATGCCATGGTTGGCCGCAAATGCGGAATGGTAATATGCCAATGCTTCTGAAATAAACTGGCGCCATCCACTTCGGCGGCCTCATACAAATCTTGCGAAACGCTTTGAAGATTGGCCAAATACATCATCATGTAGTAGCCAACCCCTTTCCAAATCACCATCAGGCTGACTGCATACAGGGCAATATCCGGCGAAACCAGCCAGCCAATTTTAGGAATCCCCAAAAATGACAGCAGATAGTTAATCAGCCCTTCTGGTGCATAGAGCCATTTCCACACAATCCCGGCAACAACCAACGAAACCACCACGGGTAAATAGATTAAAGCTCGGAATAAGCGAATGCCTCGCAGTTGGTTATTGACCACCAACGATACCAAAATGGGTATCACAATCATTACTGGCACAATGGTGATGGTAAACAGCACCGTATTCCACAACACCTGCCAAAAATGCGGATTATGGAATAACCTTACATAATTTTGGAGCCCCACAAAGCTGGGAGAGAAAATCGCATGACTATAATCCAGCATGCTGATGTAAAACGCCATGCCCATGGGCACAAAAAAGAAAGCCATCAGGAGCAACACGGGGACCAAGAGATAGGCCCAAGGTTCTATCTTATGATGAAACGCCATAATACATACTATTATGGCAGAGAAAGCCTCATTTGCTCATGGGGGATTTTTGAATTTAGGAACCTCACCGTTTAGGCCGCAAACCACACTTGTTCAATATCTTCGGGAAGTTGTGCTGCAATATCCTCTGATTCTCCCACTGAAATTTGGGTTTTGAGGACATGAAAAACAGCCAAGGCCAATTCTTCTGCCCCAAGGGGAAGTTGTCTTCTGGTAATTTCATTTCCAATTAACGAATAAAGCTCTTCTTTTTTGCGATATTTCAACTGCCACTGGCGAGAAAGGGTCAAAAAATTCGTAATCCAGGTATCGCTGTTCCAAAGGTTTTTCATGTCTTGGGGCAGTTGATCTGCCACATCTTTTGCCTCTTGTGGTGTTAAACGATGACTGAGCAAGCTAAAAATAATACTAACAGCATCTTCTGTGGCTTCTTTCGTGGGCAATTGTGTTAAAGTCTGGACTTGTTTAATAAATTCCCCTTTATTCATCTGAATAACCTCCCCCTCGCTTTACGCCTCACAAGGTTAAATCTTGATGAGGCGTTATCGTCACCTCTATGGATTTCATTTTAACGGCTCTCCACACGCCAGCGGATCGGATAAATGTCTAATAAGAATTCCAGCCGATATTTTTCGCTAAATCCCCAAGGCTTTTAAAATCACCCGTTTTCGCCGTTGCCCATCAAACTCGGCATAAAAAATCTGCTCCCAAGGCCCTAAATCCAATCGCCCCTCAGTCACAGGGACCATCACTTGATGTCCAATTAAAATTCGTTTTAAGTGAGCGTCTCCATTGGTTTCACCAGTGCGATGATGATGGTAAGCCGGGTTTTCTGGCGCAAGCTGCTCCAGCCATGTATCAATGTCCTGAATTAATCCTTCTTCCCAATCATTGATATAAACGCCAGCCGTAATATGCATGGCACTCACCAGGATAAACCCTTCATGAATGCCCGACTCCTTTAAAAACGCCGCGATCTCATCGGTAATCCGAATATAGTCACGCAGCTTCTTTGTTTCAAACCACAGATACTTTGTTTGGCTTTTCACTGCCATCAATTTTCTCTTTAAAAATAACCAGACAAGGAAAATTTACACTTAGGCTTTTAGATTAAATTCTTGAAGAGCTGCCATTCTTTCTTGAGTTCTAAAAATATGCATTACAATTGCTTCAAGAAGTTTAGAGGCGGCATCTTTGCCAGTTCCAAAGGTTTTCTTAATCCCATCTTGGATCTCAGCATCAATCTCTTCTCGAGAACCCTTTGGGTCAACCTGAATATGGTTTTCTTTTAAAAAGTCCAAGGCATCATCCTCAGAGAGTGCCCATGCAGCATAGTCGTTGCCTTCTGCCGATTTGTCAACAATGCCAATAACAGCCCGATGATTTTGCGTCTCAGCCATTAATTTGCCTTGCACACCTTTTTTAGACGGCCCTTGCACATAAATACTCGATTTAAAGCGAACTTGCATGGTTTTTAAACTCCCCAAACGCTATCGAAAAAATGATCATATTCCTCACAAAGTTGACATGCAAGTCAAAAATCGATTTCGAAAACTTAAGGATCTTCAAGCCCGCCGTTCAACCCAAGTGCTTAAACCTGCCCCCAGAAGTAACATGCCAACCCCTATTGCAATGGGAATAAAGGGATGATTATTTTGACGCTCCAATAACCGTTTATAGGCTTGTGGCGCTGCCGGAAATTGATAAAACCGATTATGAGCCCTTGGTGAAAGAAGTTTAGCAAGCCCATCTCCCATCAGCAAGATGGCAAGGAAATCCAAGAAATACCACACCCCAACACCACATCCTTTTTCTCAGCTTCCCGACAATTCACCTGCTTACAGTGTATCGAAACTGCTTCATTTGTTCATTGGTAATTTGGTTAAATTCCCTACAATCTCCCTATTTTAAACATCACTTTATGTGAAGGGAGGGGGCCGGGGAGGGAACGGACCCGGCGATTAAAATCTTTACCTTTGGTTCATGCCCCCTTATTTTAGAAATCCCATTGCTCAAATTTTAAAAATACCCGTATGATAAGGAAGCAATACACTGGGTATTTGTCTTGTTTGGATAGAGAGTATAAATTGATGGATGAGCTTCTGACAGAAACGCCGGAAATGCAGGAAATATTAACGGATTGGTTTGAAACCATTGAAGAAATTGAATTATCCCCCACTGACAAACAATTATTGATTGAAACTTCTGAGTCCTTGACAGCCCTCAAAAATGCAGCGTCGGAAATGGGAATTCAAGCTGAAGACTTTGATGATTGGTTCAACCTGGATGTTTTAGAGCAATGGTCAGGCTTAATGGAAGATTTGGAATATGAAAGCGGTGAGGCAATCACGGCTCCAGTCCCTGCATTCCATCGTTTTATTCAAGACAGCGAACAACGCCTTTATCTTCAAATGCTCAAACGATGCATTCCCGCGGCCACCTCTGAATCCGCATAACATTTAATCAAGAGCACCGCCTTCGCAGCAGGTTTCAACCACCCAATGACAAACAGGACATTCTAAATGCCCGCGTATTTCAATGGGCGGCGTATAAGGATGCTGTGGACAATTGGGAATATAGCAATTGGTTTGTGTTCCCATCGAAATTGTGTTTTTAAGCAGCGCGTTCAGCAGCCTTATACAGCAACTGAATCACTTGATGAATAAAATCTTTCACCTGCTCGATTGGCGCAACATTGTTGATGACCATATCCGAGTGAACCCGATTGGGTAAAATATGTGTTTGAAGACAATCCACAGTGGTTTGCCACATGTTATCGGTGGTCCCTCTGTTTTCCCGCTGATTTCGAGCCAACCAGCGAGCCCGTCGAGAGGATTCATCCACGTCAACAAAAATCTTAAAATCGTACAACGAACGAAGCTCTGGCAAATGGAAGGCATGAATCCCTTCGGTAACAATAAATGGCGTTACAGGAACTGCTAATCCCTTTGGAAGACTGGTAGGTTTAGATTCAGGCGTACCGTAAATCAACTTGGGGATATGCAGCGTTTGGCCATAGCGCAGCGTTTTGAGGATTTTTAAATCTTCCATCAATTGATTAAATTGAATATGCGCCGGATCATCAAAGTTGATCTGATGGTAAAACATCTCTAATGGCAGGTGTGGAAAGTCTTTTTCAAAATCCCGATAATAATTGTCTTGGGTAAAGGCTGATACGTTGGCAACCTGTGCGAGTGCATCCACCAACACTTCCCTAACCATGGATTTCCCAGACCCCGACCCACCAGCCAAAGCGATTGTAAAGGGTTCAGGGGTTTCAGAAATATGATGAACCCACTGTTTTAAATGTTCCCAAAACTCCAAGGAAACCGTTTTCACAACAGGCACAGGGGCTTTACTGTCCATGGCCAAAATACGCCGTAACTCTTGCAAAATTTCAGTTGTTAAACTTGAATTCATTGGGCACCCCATGCCATTGATTCCGACCTCTTCATCATTATCATACCCGAGGATTGATCTACAGTAAATTGATTCATAAGAATTGTGAATCAACAATTTGTTGTTGGATCCGAATAGCGCTTATTCTGGCGAAAACAGACGTAAATTTCAAAACCGCTTTTTATTATTTTAAACCAAATCAAAACAAAAATGTAAAAATAAATAAAAAAAGGCGCTTAACCAATTAAGCGCCAGCGTCATTCGTATTCGGAGGAGAAAAAAACTACTTTGCAACCACAATAACTGCTTCAGACGATGTGCAATCTGGAGAGGCCATGCTAAACGTTGTGCGAACCAAAAGACTTTCAATCACATATTGATAAAGCGTATCCAAGGGGGTCATATCAAAACTCCTTTCTGACAGCCTTTAGAGGCTATTAGTGCCTTGCTATCCGGTGTATTCTTGTTGATTGTGCTTGTATAAAGCACCCTCAAGGTTACTTGATGCTATTTGCTGAAGTTTTGTAAACAGGATGTTTCATGCCTCAGGATTGCATCGATTTTCCCAAATAAAAAGCGCTCGAGGGGGGATGAGCGCTTACACTGTGCGTGTTTCAGAGGAGAGAGAAAAATGAAATCTTATTTTTTACAGAGATTGAAAGGGATTCTGAGGTTGTGTCGAATGAAATGAATAACGTTATATTTGCAACTAAATCATTGGCAACCTTGCTTATCTAATGACCTCGCTATTCGTGTATTCAATACTTAGCGGTTTAAATTGGCTGTTTGAAAACGCACTCTCATTTTTTTGATTCCCCCTGTTTTTCCTTGTGGCCATATAAAGCACCCTCAAGATAAAGACGTGCTAAATTATGAAGTTGTGTAACAGGCACCCGTGTTCGCCGAGGTACAACTGGGTTAGGCGATTCAATCTTGTCGGGTGACCATCAGGTTTATTTTAGAAACTCTTGCTTCAAAAAGACGTCTTTGCCTTAAACGTGATATCTAAAGCATTCCCCTCCCCTTAACCCTATTCAAAGACGTGGGATGTTGTATCATGAAAGAGAGAATAATCCATTTATGGACGAAAAAGGAGTTGAAATAACGATGAATCTTCTTCCTGTCAACCAAGCAACCCTTCAAGATCGATCTGATTTTGTAAGCAAGGTTTACACCATGTTGGGAATATCCCTACTCATCTGCTCTGCTGGGGCTTATTATGGCATGTCAATGCCCATGGGCCTTTATTTTCCCATGGTGATTGTGGAGTTTATTTTACTTTTTGCCTGCATGTTCTTGCAACGGAGCTATCCTCTAAATATTGTTCTGTTATTTCTGTTTACTTTTATATCTGGCATCACAATAGGCCCTGTTTTAACAGCTTATGTGCTTCATGGTGTTGGCGGAGTCATTCCCACAGCAGTAGCTGCAACAGCCGTTACTTTTGGAGCGCTGAGCCTTTATGTCAATGTGAGTAAAAAAGACTTTTCTTTCTTACAAGGATACCTGTTTGTAGGCCTTATTGGACTTATTTTAATGGGTCTACTGGGTTTTTTCTTCCATCTGCCCATTAACAATACCATTTACTCCTGCATCGGCGTGGTTATTTTCTCTGGCTTTGTGCTAGTAGACACCAGTAATCTTATCCGCCGGTATGACAATGACCAATATGTTGCTGCAACCCTTGGGCTTTACCTGGATATCCTGAACCTTTTCTTATTCATCCTCAGTTTACTCGGTGGGAGTCGACGTCAATAAGGTGCAGGACAGGGCGTGAGTAAGTCTTCTATTCTCATTGGGTTTTCAATTTCTCCCACCCATATTGGGGCTGTCAGGCTTTCTGCCGACGATTATTCTGTAGAGTGCCATTTTCACAAAGCCCTTCCCCCGGCAATCTTATCTCATGATGCCCGGCGTGTACTGGATGTCCCAACGCTGGTTCCTATTCTTCGGGACCTTCTCATTGATTTAGGAAGTCCTGATTTTTCAGTTCCCATTTTTCTCAGCATTCATACCCCCTTTATTGCAACGCAAAACCGACATTTTTCAGAAACAGACTCCTTAAAGGCCTTGCTTCAACAAGACGTTGAAGCCAAAAACCTTCTTAAAGATGACCCACCCCTGCTCCAACATGCTTTGTTATGGCAACATGGTGAAACAGCGCTGGTGACGTATGCAGTGATTGGCAGCGAACTTGTTAAGGACTTTAGCGAAGCCTTCTATCAAGCGGGCCATCGTGTTACCGCAGTTGATTTAATTCCGCTTTCGGTTTTAAGAGGCATCGCAGCATCTGGTTTGGCAGATGCCTTGTTACAAAAAGCGGGACTAAACGCCACCTGGGGATGTTTCGGGATTTGTGGCTCTCAAACGTGGGTAACTCTGCTTCAAGGCGCTCATGTGGTTTATATGACCAATTTTACAACGCCTGCCGATAAAGCGGATTGGTCAAAAAGCATCCTGGAGTCTGCCGCATCTGCAAATATTGAAAAACCAGTACTGTGGTTTGCCTGGGAGGAAAAAGGGACGCAGCACCCCATTGATCCCCTCAAATTGGATTTAAAAGCCCCTATCCGCCCAGCGGTCCTGGGGCCATTTTATGGGCCACCACAAGGCCAACCCTCTATTCCGGCTTTGGGAGCCGCATTAAAAGAAGAAATCCCTTTTCCCTTTGACTGGGATTTTCTAACCGATCCCAATGCAACCCCCCTGCAAACCCACTACGAAGAACTACCTTACGTTCACTATAAGCCCGTTTTACCCCGTTTATTTTTAATCTTTTTTATCCTGCTGTTTCTAGTCACCTCTGGGGCCACAGGATACTTTTGGATGCAGAATAAACAGGTTGCACAAACTATTCACCAGCAAGATACCCAGATTCAAACACTTTTTTCCGAAGCCTCTCAACAAAATAAGCTCTATTCAGACGTTTTTCAAACCATTCAAAATAAAACCATTGATGGCATCCAAATCGAGCAGTTACATCTGGCGTCCCCAGATCAATTGAATCTGAGTGGAAAAGCCTATGATGCAAATAAAATTCAACAATTTTTAGCCCTCTTGATAACGCCGGATAATAAACTGCCGCTTAAAATACAGCAAATTCAACATGGGGTTCATGCTGTAAATTCTACACCCGCATCATTTCAGTTTAATTTTTCAGGAAAAGTGGTGTCTGCTGATAAGAAGGGGCATCCCACATCATGAAAACCGAAAAAGATATTCGACTGACCCGAAAGATCCAGGTCGCTAGACGGCAACTTCTGGTTGGACTTCTTTTTATGGGAGGGGCTCTGTGCATGGGGTTTATG
Organism: Vampirovibrionales bacterium; assembly: GCA_025449835.1. Taxonomy (GTDB): domain Bacteria; phylum Cyanobacteriota; class Vampirovibrionia; order Vampirovibrionales; family JAGQHJ01; genus JANWIO01. The sequence goes on along the minus strand of JANWIO010000146.1, from coordinate 5,936 downwards.
TTGCTAAAGCCCCAATATCAGCAATATCAATCTCATCTTAAAGCCCAAAAGAACCAGGAAATTGAAACAGATCAGCCGGATTTACTGGCAAAGATCCCCCTTCTATCCACGCAAGACCCCACAAGTTGGCAAAAAAATGTTTTGTCTCGCTTCCCTTCTAACGACACGTCACCTGATGGCGTCACAACCCTAATTGAAGGGAATCCCAAATCAGCAACGCCAGCAGCAAATCTTCCTGCCGGGATTGAAAAAATACCCCTCACCCTTCAAGCGACGGGCTCGTTTTTTGCCATTGAACACCTCGTTCATGACATTCCCCAAGAGTTTCCCTTTGCAGTGATCAAATCGGTTGAACTCAAAAACCCAGATTCCACAGCCACCTCATCCAATAAAAGCCCTATCCTGCAAGGCATTATTCATTTAGATCTCTATGTTCGCTATCATTAAAATGTAAAGAATTGTAAAAACCACATGCTCTCCATGTTGTTTTTGTAACCAAATATGACATTTTAAGTTATATTGAGTGAACGATATCCAATAGGTGTCTTCAGCGGAGAGTTAGGAGATTATCATGAGGCCCGTTTTCGGCGTTGGGACGGCCCCTAGTCTGTTTAAGCCACAGCCAGGGCAGCCTGGCCAGCGACTTGAATTTCTTCAAAAAAAGGATGTTTTCTTCTCCAGCCAATCTTATCGGGCACAGTTGGCCAATTTTCTAAACCAAAAGCCTGATAAGCCGCTCATGTTTTCTTTTGCCCGTTATGATTACGCCCCTTTATGGGATGCAATTTTACCCGCAAAAGCACAGAACGTCATTTTACTCACCCCTTTTTCAACAGAAATAACTGAAGCATCCCTTTTTAAGAAACCTTTCAACGCACTCCAAAAGCATCCAGAACGAAAGCAATATAGCTCTCGCTCTTTCACGCAACGAATCCCCTTTAAAAATATCGACGCTACGCTGACGCAAGAAGGTTTTGGAGAGACACAATTCAATACAAATACCGAAGAGTCTATCAAATCACCTCAGAGCAAGAATCCCTTCGGCCCAGGTAACTCGATATTCAAAGTTCAGCCCCAAAAACAAATTGAAACACATATCCAGATCCAAGAATTTTCAGGACATTTTGTTCAGCCCCAATTTTTTCTCCAGCTTGATCAAGCTTTTCGGCAAGCCCATATAAAACCCAATACCCCCACTTGGGTCCACCAAACATCCGATCAAATTCACCTATTGCCTCATCAAAACCCGCTACAATCAGGATTTTACCAGGTATCTCATCCCATTCTAGGAATGATACTGAAGAATGTTGCCAAAATGGCCGCTCCCTTGTTGGGATTAAACGTTCACGAAACAGGATTAGAGCTTCCCAACGGAAGACAAATCCCTTTTATACCCCAAGCTTGGAAAGATAGTAACGGAAAAACGGCTAATCTTTACCAAGTTATTGGCCTCCCCAATGGAACGTGGCTTAAATTACTAGCGCCAAACACTGAAATCACATTGCCTTTAGCCGAATCAAAACCCCTGCAAAAAATTGTTGAACAGAAAATCCAGCATCTGGAACAGGCTGGCAAAACCAGAGAGTTACCGCCAGAATTGTCTTTATTGCCCATGCCGCCCTTACTGTCCAAGCCTTCTTTTTCACCCTTAAAATCCCCCAATGCTTTTTCGGGCAGCCCATTGGCATCAACAGAAAATCTCTTTTCTTCAGAGTCCCACGAATCAATATAACCAGCTGCTTTTTTGCTAAAATAACCTAAATAAAAAGGGTTATTTGAAATGTCTTTAATGGATATACAGACCTGTCCATTTAACACTTACGAGGGCTTTCTTTCCTTTTTGAACCAATTGGATGTCTCGGTCATGAAGCTTGGCACAGAACGTGTTGAGAAAGTTCTAGCGGCTTTGGGTCATCCTCAGGACAAAATAAAAACCATCCACATTGTGGGCACCAATGGCAAGGGGTCTGTTTCCGCCATGCTTTCTGCAATTTTTACGGCCGCTGGATACAAAACAGGCTTATTTACCAGCCCGCACCTCATTCACATTGAAGAACGCATTCAATTTCAAAACAAACCCCTCTCCCAAAAAGATTTTTTACACGCAGCACAAGCCGTTTACCCCGCCATGGTCAAAGCTTTACCGGATTCTGCGCAATGGCTCACCTATTTTGAATATCTCAATGTGATGGCTTTTTATTTTTTTGAAGCACAACACGTCGATATCGCAATCATTGAGGCAGGTCTTGGTGGACGCCTTGATTCAACCAATGTTTTGGCAAAGCCAGAAGCCATTGTTGTGACCCCCATTTCTTTTGATCACATGGATCGATTGGGCCACACCTTGCCACTTATCGCACAAGAAAAAGCAGGGGTTTTTAAGCCAAAAGTGCCCATTTTTACAAATCAAAATGACGCTGAGGTGTGCCAAACATTAACTTCAGTGGCAACCACCAAAAATGCTCCCATCAAATTCATTTCTCAAAACCGTTTGGTTTCTCAAGGGCTCAAGCTTGATAAAAAGCAAGGTGTGAGATGTATTTTCGATACATTGACACAAAAAACATACGTTCTTAACTTAATGGGGCACTACCAACTAGAGAATTTGGCGTTGGTGTTAGACGCCATCGAAAATTTACAACCCACACTCCCTGTATCAGAAGAAGCGCTCACATTAGGGCTTAAAACAGTGCATTGGCCAGGGCGATTTCAATACATACCAGAAACACAATGGGTTATTGATGGGTCTCATAATCCAGCCGGGTTTAAAAGTTTATTAGAAACCCTGCAGCAAGATTTCCCGAACACTAAAATTCAATGGGGGATTACCCTTCTTGCCAACCGAGACCCAGCCATGATTACCCCACTGCTTCAGTACTCTCAAACCGCTTCCATTGATTTTTTATCTCCCAACGAAGCTGGCCGGTTTCATGCAGCCGATGTATTTCAGCCTTTTACCGCACACATTCCTTTTACAGTACCCATTACCTATGGCCTGAGCCCATTGGCGTTTTTACAAAGACCGATTGATGAAGAAACATTAAAAATTGTAACAGGCTCTTTGTATACCGCTGGTGCAGTCCTCAAAAGCGTTTCGGGGTTTTGAAAAGCTTTACTTAACAAAACCAAGGTTTTACTTGTTCCCAAAAGAGACTCCCTCTATACTAGGGTTCAAGAGGATAACGCCGAATTAGATGACACGTGTGTGGTTATTTTTGAGTCGTTGGCCTTTTTTCCAGGAAAATTCCTGAATACATGGGGTTATTGGTCATTTTATTTAGATGAAAACGGAAATAGAAGAAGTAGGCTCATTCTTTATGAATAAAATTCTTTTAAAACGGCTTCTTTTTGAATTATTGGAAGAGTTTGTCCGATTGGAAGCCCAAATTCAAAGCTTAGAACAGTCTGTACAGGTGAATACGTTACCGTATTTACGTGCATTAGGAGCACATTTAGAAAAAGCCAAAGAAAAACTTTTAAATCATCAAACCTTATTTTTAAGCTGCTACCAAGACCTTCCATTGGATGAAACCTTGGTAAATCATTGTTTCAATACCCTTTTCCCTGAAATTCGAGAAGACATCGCCCCGATTCGTCAAACCATCTACCGCTTTAAAAAAGGCGACATTCTCCCGGAAACAGAGCTGTTCATTAATAGCCTCAACTTGGAAAAAATTCTGCCCGACGTTCCTAAACTGATTATTTTACCCACAGAAAATGCCGAAGAACGAGAAACGGCCATTACCAGCGAATCTGTTCTCCTGGAATTTCTCCCATTTCTTGCTTTAGAAACCCCGTTATATTGGATGGGCCTTTTAGAAAGCTTTTCTCGGCATTTTTGTGAAAAAACGGTTAAAATTAAATCTTTCCTCGAAGAGATTCAATTGCCCATCCCTTCGGATGCGTTTTTGGCCCCCTTATTAAATCTGCGGATTTTAGGCCCATGTTATTACGCACTCTATGTGTTAAATGGGCTCAAAAAAGCAGACTCTGAAGAACTCCGGGTGGTTGAGCCTATTCTGTTTCAAGAGCTGAACCGATTTGGCCTCGTCAGCAAAGACTTGGTGATTCTGCATCAAAGTTTGGAAAAAACAAAACATGTTTCTTCTGGTGAAATTCCCAAAACAGTCACCAAAATACTGAATAGCCCTGAATTTTCCGATGAAATTCTCAAAATTATTGAAAAAGTGATTCCAGAACGCCTGGCGTTTACGGAAAAATCTTTCCTCAAAAGCCAAATCTTGGAAGATCGCTTGTCCAATGGGGTATTGATCAGTGCGGTTCCCATGTTAGGCAACCCCTCTCAACTACGCGAAGATCTAAAAAATCTAGCGGATCAGGATGCCGTCTATCCGCTGTTGCATCAGCTTGAAGAATACCCGGCAACACCCCGGGAAATTATTAATGCTGGCTGGCTCTACAAATTGGATCAAACATCGGATATGTTATACCCCTTCTTGGAAACGAAATCAGCCGAAGCGTGGGATCAATTGAAGAATAATATCCTGGATTTGGATGCCCTGCTTCTCAAAAGCATCGAAATTTCCGAAGTACACCGTGTTCTCTCCTATGAAGAGCTTGAACACACGGTTCCGGTATAGAGAAAGGAGTTTATGCCCGAATGATTCTGAATGAAACCCAAATCCTGGAGCGCCTTTTAGACCCGGATCCTGAACGACGCATTATTATCACTCCCTTAATCTACCCTGAGGAGCAATTTGGGCCAACGTCCATTGATTTAAGGCTTGGGACCGATTTTAAAGTGCTTCGACGCTCGAATTTAACCCACCTTGACCTGGTAAGTGCCCCAGAGCGCTTAACGAAAGACATGAACAAATACATGACAACGGTTAAGGTGAATCCAACAGAGCCTTTTGTTCTGCATCCCGGTGAATTTGCCCTGGCCTCAACATTAGAATACATTTCAATCCCCTTAGATTTGGCTGCTCGCCTTGAGGGCAGAAGTACCTGGGGACGCTTAGGACTCCAGATTCATGCCACCGCCGGATTTGTAGATCCTGGGTTTCGAGGGGCTTTAACCTTTGAGCTTTCCAATGTGAGTACCGTCCCGATTCAACTTTATCCAGGCGTCAGAATCTCGCAACTTTGTTTCTTCCAAAGTGTGGAGACCCATTTACCTTACAACAAGAAAAAGCTCACCAAATATAGCGGAAAATTATCCACTGCCGCTTCAGCCTTTTTCAGAGATCCAGAGTACGCCAGGATTCGAGAGGCTCAGGAAAAACTCTCTTACCAATATTAAGCCGCACACTTGTTGCCTTTGAGAATAAATTTGAGACGTCTTGAGAACGTCGTGGTAGATGCTGCAAGCTTTTTCGATAAAAGCGCACAAAAATTCAAAATATTGTTTTTATATTATTAGTTATTAAAAAATTAATTATAACGACAGGCATAGGTGGGAGGGTATCATATATGTTTATGGGCAGTTTTGGCATGGGAAATTCCACGAGTTTGGGTATTTACAATAACTATAACAACATGATGGGCCTCATGAATCCCGGATTTGGGGCAGGATGCAGCGCAAGCCCTTTTGGTGGATATTCGAATCCGATGGGCTTAGGCTCATCAAACACCGGACTTTTTGCGAGCTTTGGCAATCCAATAATGGGCATGGGATCTGGCGCAAGTCCTTTTGGTAGCTCTGGTAATCCAATGATGGGCATGGGCTCAGGCATCGGACTATTTGCAAGCTTTGGCAATCCGATGATGGGCATGGGATATGGCGCAAGTCCCTTTGGTGGCTTCAATAATCTAACAGGCATGGGATATGGCGCAAGTCCCTTTGGTGGCTTCAATAATCTAACAGGCATGGGATACGGTGGAAGTCCCTTTGGTGGCTTCAATAATCTAACAGGCATGGGATACGGCGGACGTCCTTTTGGCGGCTACAACAATATGATGGGCGCTGGACTTTT
>JANWIO010000145.1 GCA_025449835.1 Vampirovibrionales bacterium | reverse complement strand
CCATGTTGTGCGCTCAGGAACCAGTTGTGAAGAATATGCTTCCCCGTTGTATCCGGGTCTTGATTCAATGGGTTGAATCAGAACAGCGAACGTCAGTGAGTCCGGTATACTTAAGGGATGCTAAAAAACTGCGTCCAGAACTTTCCATAAATGAAGAAAATGAAACATTTTAGTAACTTAAATCGCTTTTGGTCGATTAGAATATCAGGGTAAAATGGAATAAATATATTATGGGTTCGAGCGTTTTTTGAAGGGTCCGCCATGCAAACACTGTCCAAAGAGTCGATCATTCAACTAAACTGTATTCCAGTATTAAAAAGCTTGGCCGTCGTTGCCCTTGGTGCTTTTATTGCGATGACATTCTTTGATAAAGAGAAAATACAGCTTTTGTATGTCGTTTTTTTCTTTGCCGGAATGACTATCGGTTGGACTACCCCAAAAGATGCTGTTGATCATCGTGGAACCAACGGCGTTGTTTTGCTGGCCCTTGCTTGGGGCTTTTATGCTTTATTTTTTACGTGGCTTTTTCCCATAGAATATACGTTGAGTGATTGGTTTTTTACTGTGATGGGAAGTAATATTATCAATGGTTTTACAATTATTATGGGGGCTTTTGTAGGAACCTACTGTGAAAAACGTTATGCTGCATCTGGGTTTGTTTTTCCAAAGGACCGAGAAGCCTTTGAAAAATATCTTACACAGTTGAAAACACTGTTTCATGAGATGAAACAAGAGTGGAATGAACTGAAGCGTGAGTGGGAAGAGAAAGAGAAAAAGTAACTGGAACTTTATAATGCTGTTTCTGGACGATATTCAAACTCATGGCCGCCAATAATAACCGTTTGTCCCGGTTTTATACCAGTTTTTTCCAGTTCATCGTAGACCCCCATTGCTTTAAAAATATTCAATAGGCGTCGGGTTGCAGAGGGATTTCTGAAATCCGTCACCCGAACCAATCGCTCCAGTTTGCCACCAATGACGAGGATGGTTTTGCCCTTGTGATGAATTTCAAATGAGCTATCATCATTAACGAATGCCCGAGTATCCGGCACCACATCCACCACATGTTCTTCAGGTGCGAGGGCATCTAGTTTCTCAAAAACGGTATTGAGCAGGCTATCTAAGCCTTGGTGTGTCACAGCGGAGATTGCAAAGACCATGGATTGGGCTGCTTCCTGAAATTGTTGTTTAAAAGCGGTTGTTTTCTCAGGATCAGGCACTGCATCAATCTTGGTTAATACAATAATTTGTGGTTTTTGTGCCAGCTTTTCACTGTAACGCCGTAATTCTTCGTTAATCACCTGCATGTCGTGCAATGGATCTTCTGTTGGGGAGGCAGAGATATCCACGAGATGAAGTAAGAGCCGGGTGCGTTCAATGTGGCGTAAGAAGTCGTGGCCAAGCCCGACCCCTTCACTGGCGCCTTCTATAAGGCCCGGAATATCTGCAACAACAATCCCATATCCCGATGGCTTTCTAACAACCCCGAGGTTAGGCGTTAAGGTGGTAAAAGGATAATCTGCAATTTTGGGTTTGGCAGCACTAATTACGCTAATAAGCGTGGATTTTCCAGCATTGGGAAGGCCAATTAGTCCTACATCCGCTAAAAGTTTTAACTCGAACCCAAGTTCTCTTCGGATACCAGGTTCTCCGGGTTCAGCAAACTGAGGGGCTTGTCGTGTTGCTGATACAAAGCGGCTATTCCCGCGCCCACCCCGTCCACCGATGGCAACAATGGCATGTTCTCCCGATTGAGTCAAATCCGCAATGGGGTCTCCCGTTTCGATGTCTCGAATGATTGTTCCGCACGGAACCTTGATAATAATATCGTTCCCCGCTTTGCCATGTTGATTTTTATTGCGCCCGCGTTCGCCGTCATCTGCCTTAAACTGAGATTTATATTTAAAGTCCAGGAGGGTATGCATATCTTGTGTGGCTTCAACAATCACATTGCCTCCGTCCCCGCCATCTCCACCCGCAGGACCACCATAAGCTACATACTTTTCCCTGCGCCAGGCAACAATTCCGTCACCACCAGCCCCGGACTCTACCACAATATTCACATGATCAACAAACTGCATTAAGATTCCTTTAGATTTATCCCTTTAATTTTACAATTTTTAAGGCGGTGGGTGATGGAGGGTTTATCCTTTCTTGAGATGCGCCAATTGAAATTTTTTAAACGTGATTGAATGGGTTTTACGAAGATAAAGCAAAGGAGCGATTTTGAAAAGGGAATGATTTTGCGTGCTGTGTCTCTTTCTATTCTCTGCTCGATTGGGATGGCAAATTTAAGTGGAGCGCAGGTGGGGCTTCTTTCCATGTCAAAAAATGGCTTGCTCTTCTATAATAAAACGTAGTGGCAGTTCATTAGAGTGGAGGTTTCAAGTGAGACATTTTTGGGGAATCTGGGTTCTCTTATTGATTATTGCAGCCTTGTTCGGGTGGGGATTCAATGGGGCGAATTCTGAAACGCAGGCCATGGCGCCTGTTCCCTTCGCCATGGAACTCTCTTTTTCTCCCGGTAATGTGGTAAAACAAGGTGCCATCGTACTGGTTCATATCAAAAATGCTGCAATGTCTTTCCAAGACTTGGTGGCTAAGTTGGATGGTGAGACAACGAAATTTGAATTTTTTAAAGAACCCTCAGGCTTTTATCAAGGGGTTATTGGGATTTCTGTGGATATGGATCCTGGTAAACATGTGCTTACGATAGAAACGCCTTCAGGGAAAACAATTGTTCAAAAAACCTTGACGATCTTAGATGCCAGATTCCCGAAACAAAATATTATTGTGAGTAAGAATGTTGCTGGCCTTGAGCCATCGTCCGGAGAAATTGAGACCATTCATGCCTTTGAAAACGAAGTGACCCCCACTTTATATTGGAATAAACCTTTTATAAGCCCAACATCTGACTGTGAAAATTCTACTTTTGGGGTAAAACGCTATCATAATGGCGTCTATGCCCATGAATATCACAAAGGAGTGGATTTGAGGTCTCCCTTTGGGCGCCCCATTAGGGCTGTGAATGATGGTGTTGTTGCTTTGGCCAATCCCACTTTTCGGTTGGACGGTGGAACAGTTGGTATTGATCATGGACAGGGCTTGGGATCTATTTATATCCATATGTCTCGGATTGTGGTGAAAAAAGGCGAAAAAGTGAAAAAAGGCGAAATTATTGGCTATGTTGGTTCCAGTGGTTTTGCAACGGGGCCGCACTTGCATTGGGGGCTTTATGCTTTTGGGATACCCGTTAATCCAAACCAATGGATTCATGTGGCAAGATGCCGATGACATGAGAGAGTCGGTTCTCTTTTTGTGTTGTTTTGTTGGTGTAAAATGGCTTTGTAAATAGAAAACAAGGCTATGTGAGGAATTAGATTGATGGCAAAATCCCACCATAAAATGTTTACGTGTTCCATTTGTCAGACTGAAAAACGCTTAAGTGTTGGGATGCCTGGTGAAATGATCAACACGTCTATTCTGGACTTCATTACACGAAAACACCCTGACTGGTCTCCGGAGAGCTTCATTTGTTTTTCATGTTTAGAAAAACTTCGGGCGCAGTATATTCAAAGCATGATGGAGGAAGAGCAGGAAGAGCTGATTTCTCTAAAATCGGCGGTAGATAAAAGCTTAGAAGCTCAGGAAAGCCAAAATATCAATGTTTTGTTTGATCGTGAATTGACACTTGGGGAAAAAATCGCAGACAAAGTTGCGGATTTTGGGGGAAGCTGGAAGTTTATTAGTATTTTTGGCTTTGTTATTGTGGTTTGGATGTTTATTAACTCAATATCCCTCCTAAAAAACCCTTTTGATCCCTATCCCTATATTTTGTTGAACCTGGTTTTATCCTGTTTAGCCGCCATTCAAGCCCCCATTATTATGATGAGCCAGAATCGCCAGGAGGACAAAGACCGGTTGCAAAATGAATATGATTATAAAGTGAACTTAAAGGCCGAGCTGGAAATTCGCCATCTCCACGCCAAGCTAGACATGTTGTTAACCCACCAATGGCATCGGCTGCTTGAAATTCAACAAATTCAAATGAATATGATGGATGAATTGGCCCACCGGAAGACCTCATAAGCACTTGCTGATAGAAAATTACTAGGGAGATTGTCCTTCCGAAGGACTGATGATGACATTTCCTTCTGGAGTGGTTATGATCCCCTGAATGGACTGACCAGAAGGTAAAACCCCTTTTTCAACCCGAATTTCAGGTTCAGGGGGAGCGAGGATATCTTTATTAGAAACAGGTCGTTGTAAATAGGGTTGTTCCCGTTGGATTCGAAAATCTTGCTGAAGTCGGTATAGATAAGCCCCTGGTTGATCGGAAGATGGGATTGAAATATTGGTATTGCTTTGTGCCAATGCAGGCAGATTTATCTCTGTCATCACCAAGAAACCGCCGAGGAACGAAAGACTGACAAGTGCATACTGGGGAAATTTTTTGAACTTTTTTACCATTCTCTTCATCATCGGCCACTCCCTAAAAGTTGTTATTTTTACTATAAGGCATGTTATTAATGCTTTCTATAGGACGACTCCCTAAGAATCATACCGCCAATCGATTAGATTCTGCTATGAGATTGAAATACAAATTTGTTTAAAGTGCCTTGTTGGTTCCTCCCAAGACCGATCTCTGGCATAATACTCATATTATGAATTTACATGAAGCGATTATTCGCATTTTTCTTGCGATTCTGTTGGGAGGCTGTGTTGGCTTAGAGCGTGAATATACACAAAAGTCGGCGGGCCTTCGGACCCATATTTTGGTGACCATGGGAGCCACCATTTTTATGCTGGTCTCAACGTCAGATTTATACAGTAATGTTGCAGCATTGCCGTTTATGACTAGCGTGGCTGACAGAGTGCCAATCAATGTATCACTAGACCCATCTCGGATTGCGGCACAAATTGTCTCAGGTATCGGGTTTATTGGTGGTGGTGCCGTATTGCGTTATGGCACAACGGTAAAAGGTTTAACCACAGCAGCGAGTCTATGGACCATGGCCAGTATTGGGATGTTGGTGGGGATTGGCCAATACCGATTGTCTATTATTGCAACAATACTGATCTTTCTGGTCTTATTTACTATTGGTAAGGTGGAAAGACATTTCTTTACCAAAAATATTCGAACCTTTAATCGTTTAAGAGTGCATATCTTTACCCGCTCCCATGATGCCTCTCAGGCACAAACCTGGATGGAAGAGCATTTTCATAATCGGATTGTTGAAGCGAAAGTTCGTTCCGATGCGCAGACCGAGAAAGTGGAGATGACTTACAATCTAATTGCAGAGCCTGGCAAGATGACTGTGAATGAGATTTCACGCCAGCTTTGTCGCATTGAGGGGATTACCAGTGCAACGGTTAAAACCTATTATGAAAATATGGATGCCTCTTAAGTTTCGTCAATAGTGATTCTGTTAGAGAGATGTCGTACTCAATATCATTTATACTGTATACAGGATAAGCACCTCTCACCGCATTAGAGAGAAAGGCCCCTTTTGCCTGTTGTATATCTTTAAGGGTGTACAATCCTTCTTCTACGTTAATCCCTATTTCTTGGCAGGCTTCAATAATGGCTTCTCGCATAATTCCTGGTAAACAACCGGCTTGTTCCGGGTGGGGTGCTAGTAGGCGATTCTGTTGGGAGATCAAAAACAAATTGGCATAAGCTGCTTCAGTGAGATAGCCATCTTCAGAAATCCGAATATAGTCATCATATCCCTGCTCTTGGGCTATTTGTAGATACTTTTTTTCGGCAATATGACTGATATGTTTATGTTGCGGAAAAAAACGATTGAATTTGACAGTGCAGGCCTTTACGCCATGGTTTTTTTTCGGGAAGGGGCGTAACGAAAGCAGGATCTGGGTTTCTGTGGCGGTGGGTGACAGATTGGCATGATGGTGCGGCGTGAGTGTAATCCGGAGGACTTGAGGGTGGTGAAGCGTTGATTGGATAAAGGATTGGAGGTTGTTTTCAAAGGCTTCGAAAGTGTGCCATGGGAAAGCTATATGAAAGAATTCACCTCCGGTTTTTAGTCGTTCATAATGACGTCGTAATTTAAAGATCTCTGAATCAGGAGCGATTGCCATGGTGGTGAAAACACCTTCCCCATATAAAAGGCCGCTGGGTAAACTCGGCAAAGGCGTACTTTCAAAATTTGTGGCAGATTTAACAAGATAATGGTGGGGTGGCATGGGCTTTTGCTTGCATAATTTTTTCAACCAGTTGTTTCATGGGGGGCGATAATAATTTTTGCTGATGGGTGAGCGTTTCGACGAGCTTTTGGGCAAATTCCACTTTGTCAAAGATTCCTAAGCCCAAGGATTGCCACAGCATTTGTAACATTTTAACCCGATTGGGTGCCTCTATCGCCCTCAGTTCTTTTAAGGTGACAGGGTGGTTGGGCTGATAAGAGGTATTGATCGTTTTGGCAATGAGTTCTAGGGTATAAATGTCTTCAAACTCCCCTTCTTCCAAAATGAAGATATGATCTTGTTCCCGCTGGTAAAAGGATAAATCGGGTAAGAGCGGTTGGGCATCCTTGTCCATCACAATGCTAATGGGGACTGCAAGGTGTTCAGCATAGTTAATATACTGCTGTAGCATCTGATTTTTTCCGCCTACGGGTTGGATTAAAATCCCTTCATAGTCCAAATTATATCCAAGTGCCTTAGAAATGGCAGGGATTAAAAGCTCTTCAGTAGACCCTTCTGCCAAAACCATTTCTCGAATGGGTTGCGGAACGTTAGCTTCTTGTGAAAATCGGGGGAAAATATCTCGAATCCAAGCTTGGATTTTCGGAATGTTTTTTTCTAGTAGGTAGGGATTGGCCATCTCAACTTTGTCAAATTCTTCTGATTCTAAAAAGGTGAGGATTTTAGACAACCGGCAGAGGTAAGGAAAACTTTCATCCTGATTTGCTGAATATTGTAGAAGTAAATCACGCCAAGGATAGAGTAAAGAGAGCCGGCGGCTTAACCAATAGGTTTTGTTTGGATCGGATGTTTCAGAAAAGCATTCAAATAAATCACAGCGATACCCTTGGGCTTGGAGGACTTGAGAGAGAATTTGATGGTCCTGTGTGGGTTTAAAGTAGTAATTATGCAAGCTTCCCTTTTGATGTGCTTCCAGCAAGGCCAAGTCTTCAGAAACGAGGGCCTGCAAATCGAATATTTCGGTTTCTTCTACAGTGATAATCAAAGAAAGTAAAAAATCGATGGCACAGGGTTCTGCGTGTAGTTTTACTTGGGACGAAACCTGAAATATGATCTGGGCCAGTTGTTCCACTGTTTTTAAGGGAAGTGTTTGGAGATGCTGCCGTGAAAACTGGGGTTGAAGCAGCCCTTTTTGAATGAGACGAAGACAGAGTTCGTAATTTCGTTGGGGGGGGAAATCTAATCTTAAAAATCGATTGGCAATGGCATAGAGGGTTGCTTCTTGTATTGGGCGAATTTGACACTCGTGTATCTGCTCCAAACCAATGACAGCGGTTGGTAATATTACAGTAACTGAATTTATGGGATCTCCTGCCAAGTGCGCGTTGCCTATATCCTTCTTTTTTCTAGATAGGGATTGAGACTGGTGTGTTGTGTTATTTATCGATACAATTATATCGAAACAAGATGATGAAAGCCAAGGGATTAGAATAAACTGTGGTGCAATCTTCTCCACCCGTACAAAGTGTAACCTCTGAAGATCTCCTGATTCGTCGGATGCGAATTGTGGATATTCCTGAAATTATGCAGATTGAGTCCGTTTCATTCGGGAAACATCATTGGTCTGAAGACTCTTTTCGTTATGAGATAAAAAATCAAATTGGTCGCTATTACTCTTTAATTCATCGTAAAGAGGACCGACTCATTGGATATGGTGGTTATTGGTTAATTTTTGACGAAGCCCATATCACAACAATTGCAGTTCATAATGAGTTTCGTGGAAATGGTTTAGGCGATCTTCTGCTGGTAAAAATGATTGATAGAATGGGAACCCAATCGGTGAAATGGGTTACCTTAGAAGTAAGAACCAGTAATACCTCGGCTCAAAATCTATATTATAAATATCATTTTCGGAGTATGGGGACCCGCCCTCGTTACTACCAGGACACCAATGAGGATGCACTCATTATGACAACAGAGAATATTCAGTCCCAGGACTTTCGGTCGGTCTTTCGTGAAAATAAGATGCATCTCATAGAACGGTTGGGTGGTAAAATGCCTGAAGGAGCCGATTAAGATATGTCTCGTCCTGTCAATGCAGATGTCATTAACATTTTTGAACACTCGGATGTAAAGCAAAATGCCGAAAAAACGTTTTTGCAACAAATCTCTCAGCCTCCCAAACGCTTTCATTTAACTATTTTACTGGCGATGCTTTGGTGTTTTATTTTGTTTGGGTTGTCACCCATGCTGGTTGTTCATTTGGCAGACCCCATTGTTTGGTTCCAAAAGCACCAATTGAGCAGCTTATCCTATTCCTTTCAGATTCCCATTGTCATTTTGATTGCTGCTGTTTTAGGCAATCGTTATGGCTTTTTAACCATATTTCTTTACCTTTGCCTGGGCTTTTTGGGGGTCCCTTTGTTTGCAGGAGGGGGGGGATTATCCTATTTTAGTGAGCCTTCCATGGGATATCTTTTGGGCTTTTTAGGAGTCCCTTGGGTTATACAGCGTGTTGTGACATTAGCCTATCAAGATAAAGGGTGGTGTCGTGGTCGTTCGCTATGGATTTTAATGGCTGCTTTTCTGGGCGTTTCTATTGTTCATCTTTGCGGTGTTTTGGGTATTTTCCTCCAAGGGGTGCAAGGACTCCTCTCCTGGGCCAGCGTTCAGCAATGGCTTTTACACCTCAGTTGGCCGGGTATTTTATACGATTTTCTCTTTAGCTTTATTGCGGTGGCGTTGGTTCGCTTTTTCCGGATCCTCTTTTGGTTTTGCTTATATTAAGCCTTTTTTAGGTCTTTGAGGTCGTTATTTGGGGAATATTTTATCGAGGTTCGAGCCAAGGAGACATTTCAATCCTTGGATAAAATTTTTGCGAAATGGGTACTATTTTTGTGAAAGAGCCTCCTTAGACTAATTAATTTGTTAAATAATGTTACAAGTTTTTAACAAATTAGCAATAAAATTAGTTGCATTGTTTTTATTAGGCTAAGAGATAAATCCAATATTGAGAGACAAGAGGAGAAATCTGAGATGTCAATGAGTACAATTCCAGCCTTTTACACTTCAGCTGGCCCTTCATCAAATAACGGTGGTCTATCGGGGGTTGCCTTCGGTTCACCGGGGATAAACGGTTTTGGTTTTCCAAGTTTTGGTGATCCGGCCTTTTATTTTACCCCTGCAGCCAGCAGCTTCTTTTTGAATGATTTGCTGGGCTTTGCCAATGGTTCTGCTGTTAACATTAACTTTGGCCAGCCGCCTGCACAACTTGGTCTTGGCGAGCTCTTAACAGGGAACCGTTTCTTCCCGGATCCAAATCCGTTAAATGCGATTAATCCCAATGGTAATCCTTATGCAACCTCCATCTTTAACCAATATAGCCCAGGGTATGGTACATCATACGCAGGAGGTGGCTATGGATCATCACCAGGGTACGGTGGGTACTTTTTCTCAGGACCTCAGGCGCAATCCAGTCCCTTTGGAAGTGGTGGTCTCCTTGGATGGAACCCATTCACTGGTTCTGGTACCAATCCCTTCTCCGGATTCAGTCCATTCTATTCCTAAGAGAAAGAAGCATCTATCCAATATCAAATCAATTAACCATTCTCAGATTTCAAAAGGCACCCATTGGGTGCCTTTTAACTTGTGTGCTTTTTTAATTTTGGTTTGGCGCTCCTTAGGGTTATCCGATGTACCGTTTAACGCTACTCATTAACGAGGAATCTGAACTCCTTTGAGGAGAAGTGGCTACTGATTTGAAAGGTTCAGATGTGACTGGGGCCGGAGTTTTTGTTGTTATTGCTGGCATCGTACTGTAAGGAATGTACTGAGGGGGAGTAATGGGCTTTGGTGTTGGGGTAGGTTCAGTTGTGCCTCCGCCAATGTTTACGGGGGGTGAGGGATTTGGGAATGGCATTGGCATTGGCATTGGTTCTGTGTATGGTGGCGGTGGGGTATACACCGCAGGTGGTGTTGGCGTTGGTAGTGGAACCGGTGTATAGACTGGCGGTGGCGTTGGTGTTGGGAATGGTTCTGTGTATGGCGGAGGTGGTGTTGGACTTGGCAATGGCGGAGGTGTATACACCGGAGGTGGGGTTGGGGTTGGTAATGGCGCAGGTGTATAGACTGGTGCTGGCGTATAGACTACCGTTGCTGCAGAACTGGCGTTGTTATTGAAATCTTTTTCGGTGATTAAGATATCAAAGATAGTGGATGGCGTTTGACCATCTTTAATGGAAGCATTGGTTGCAAATTTTTGGATATCTTGATTATCAATGCCCAGTTCATAAGTGGGCACATTGTTGATACTGGTTAATTTATTGGATGCAAGTTGATCAAAATGATCGATGAGCATTTGAGCAATTTGTGCATCATGGATATCATTGGCAGCGAGATCTTTCTGAATTTCATCTTTTAGGGCTTGTTGATCTACGACTTGGTGATTTTTTGCAGTATCTTGAACGACGTTGATGATATCACCTGATGAAAACATGAAATGACCATTGGCATCTTTATAAGGCATTGGCGCATTGGGATCTGGTGCGGGGAGATCCGGGGTTCCTGCAACCGGGGGAGCTGGAGTTG
>JANWIO010000144.1 GCA_025449835.1 Vampirovibrionales bacterium | reverse complement strand
GTTTTGTGATCTGCGGTTCAACGTCATGATGACAATACGGTAAAATCGTTTCAGTGTCGGCATGATAGCCTATGTGGTAGCCTCTTTCGGGACGAAGGGGCCGCTGGTTCGAATCCAGTCATCCCGAATCTTTTTCAATTTGAGGTATTTGGGCGATTAGGTCAAAGGGCTCATTGAAGTCATAGCAAACCTTTTCGCCCTTTAAAGTACAGTTCGAAAGTACAAAATTCAAAATTCGGCGTTGTTCCATAATGGATTGCTTCATGTATTCTGAATAGGCATTCTTGGCTAGTTCGAGAAGCTGAATTCCACACTCCACGTAATCAAAGTTTGCTTGTTTATGCTGGCGTAGGGATTCTTCAATCCTGTTCATTTCGGTTTTGTATTCTTCATGTTTTCTGAGCCAAAGTTCTTCCGGGATTTTACCATCCAACTTATCCTCATAAATCAAGTCAATTCTTTTGGAAAGTTTATCGTAACGTTCTCTTAACTCTCTTACCCTACCTCCATGAAACTCAATTTCCTCTTGATGGCTGGATTTTAGAACAGGAATGATCCAGTTAAGAGCTTCATCTTTCACCTGGATTTGTTGTAAAGCTTCTTTAAACTGCTCGGCAAGAACTTCTTCTCGAATGTATTTATCGCCACACTTGCCCTTACCATTACTGCAATGATAATAGATATATTTCCCCTTTTGAATTTGAGGTGTAATGCTGCAACCACACTGACCACATGTCATTAATCCAGAAAAAGCAAATTGGTGCTTGACTGACTTAGGTCGATTAGTTTGATTTAAAACTTCTTGAACCTTTTCAAAGAGACCAATGCTAATCAATGGCTCGTGTTTACCTTTATGAAACTTACCTTGAAAAATAAAATCGCCAGTATAAAAGAGATTTCTGAGAATAATGGCCAGTGATGTTCTTCCAATCTTGGGTTGAGAGGGTCTAAATTCAAAACCTTCTTTATAGAGCTGATCTCGAAGGGTTGCCAATGAATAATTTCCAGTGGCATAAAGTTCAAAAGTACGTTTCACAAAAGGGGAGCGATGTGGATCAATATCAATTAGCCGGGTTTCTTTGTTATTTTTGTACCCCAATGGGGCTGTATTCGGGTAATGACCTTGCTCAGCTTTTTCTCGTTTACCTTTTTTGACTTCATCACTTAAATTATCAACATAATGCTTAGCTAAAAGCACTTTCATACCAAACGTTAGTTTACCGGCCGCATTATCTGCAAAGTCTTCTTCTACAAATAAGGGTTTTACACCCAAATCATCAACAGTGACATAATCTTTGAAGTTTCGGCAGAGCCGATCAACCTTGTGGCACAATATCCCCTCAATGCTCTTTTCTTTACGAACCCGCTCAATCATTCGATTAAACTCTGGACGACCTGCTTTTTTGGCAGATTCTACTTCAATATAAAGCTCAACGATGTCAATGCCCCGTCGCTCTGCATACTCCTGGATACGTTTAATTTGGGCATCAATTGAAAACCCCTCTTTTTCTTGTTCTCGACTTGAAACCCTAGCGTAAGCTACAACTTTCATTGATCTAAAATCATTTCTTGTGATGTGTGCCATTCTGTGACAATATTACCCTAAATCAGTGGTCAAATAAAGAGTTGAAAACGATGATTGAACAACTTTTTACAATTGATGAGCTTGCTGAGCATCTTAAGATTTCACGAAGAACAATATATAGAATGCTTGAAGATAATGAGCTACCTTTTGCTATCAAAATCAAAGGTAGCTGGCGATTTAAGGCGAACGATGTATCGAATTGGCTGGATCAACATAAAGTAGGGAAGGTGGGTGCTAATAAATGACATCTTTATTAACTCTTGAAAATATTTTTGAACTGGAAGACTGCCAATCCGTTGAAGCTTTGAAAAATTACTGGGGCTATCAACTGAGTAAGAAAGACCCCCAGGGTAGTCCATTTTACTATCTGGCACAATTTGAGGGGAATGTTCGACCTATAGCAGTGGGGTTTTTTGAAGAATTGAATGGCAAGGACTCTGAAACCCTGAAAGATACCCTTAAAACGCCTAAGTCAGATTTGTACAAAGCCATTTATGGCCATTACCTGAACCGACAGTTGGAAAACCAACCGGCCTTGTATGTGTTGCTCCCGAAACACAAACGGGGAACGGTAGCCCTTGTAAAGCCAACCGATAGCGGCTTGCGAATTAAGGGGATTTACATTGGTGGGACTGAGGACCGGGGAATTCAGATCAAGTTCAATTTGCTGCGGGATCAATCTCCCGTTCTCAAGGGATTGTTTGTAGATACTCCCAATATTGATCATCTGTTTTATAAGACTGTTGAAAGTGCTGAAGAACTTGCAATAGAACTGGCAAAAGTTACAAGAGAAATTGAAAAAACTATTATTGCAATCTATAAAGAAGAAAAAGAAAAGGGATTTTTGCACCGGCTACATAAAGCCTTTAAAACAGAATTGATTCCTTTTTTAGACTTAACATCTAATGACCCCAAGGAATATGGGTTTGCTGATCTCTATGCTGAAACAATTACCTATGGAATGTTTACAGCCAGATGCTTTAACCCCCAACAAGCTTTTGAAAGACGCTATGTCAATCAGTATATTCCTACAACAAACCCTTTTTTGAAAGAGCTGTTCGAATATCTATCTGATGAGTTAATCGCAAGAGAAGAACAATATAAGCCGCTATTTGATCATGTGGAAGATTTAGTCGGATGTTTAGCATCTGCCCGAATGGGTTCAGTAATGGCCGATTTTTCACATGATAAAGCTCATCATGAAGACATTGTTATCCATTTTTATGAAACGTTTTTGGATGAGTTTGATAAGGGCCGAAAGCGTGATAGAGGAGTTTATTACACCCCCTCACCGGTAGTTACTTATATCGTCAAATCGCTTGATGAAATACTCAAAGAAAAATTTCAAAAGACTGAGGGCATAGCAGATGAAAAAGTTCTTATTCTTGACCCTGCCACAGGGACCGGAACCTTCCTTTTTGAGATTTTTAAACAACTCAAATATTATTACAATACAAAGCTAACCAAGGAAGCAGGCACAAACACATGGGATGAATTTGTCAACAACAATATTTTGCCAAGAATATTCGGCTTTGAGTTGATGATGGCTCCTTATGCAGTAGCTCACCTAAGACTTGGAATCGAATTGAAAGATAGTGAGTATAATTTTACTGAACAAAAGAGACTTGGAGTTTATCTTACAAATACATTGGAAGACACAGCAAAAAAATCAGATGTGATTATCAAAGACTTTATATCCAATGAAAGCGATGCTGCAACAAATATAAAATATGATGAACCAATCATGGTTGTACTAGGCAATCCACCTTATTTTGGGCAATCGGCTAACGAAGGGCCTTGGATTTACAAATTAATGCGGGGGGACGACCCAGTAACAGGCCAAAATACTCATAACTATTTCGAGATTAACAACGAATCGCTAGGAGAGCGCAATCCAAAATGGCTTAATAATGACTATGTTAAATTTATTCGTTTTGCCCAATGGCGGATTGATAAAACCGGTTACGGTATTGTTGCTTTTATCACTGACCATAGCTTTCTGGATAATCCTACGTTCCGGGGCATGCGTGAAAGTCTAATGCATTCTTTTGATGAGATTTTTATCCTTGATCTTCACGGCAACTCAAGAAAGAAAGAGAAACATCCTGATGGAACTAAAGATGAAAATGTCTTTAAAATCCAACAAGGGGTGTCGATTACGTTTTTCATCAAGTTGAATAATGAACATCCTAAAACAGCCAAGGTTATGCAGAAAGATTTGTGGGGGCCAAAACAATTAACCAACGCCGAGGGAGAGTTAATTGCTGGTAAATATCACTGGTTACTTGATAATGATATTAAATCGACTGATTGGACAGAGTTAGAACCGAAGTTGCCTTTTTATTTCTTTGTTCCGCAAGATATTGCGTTTGAAGAGGAGTATTTGAACTGTTGGAATGTTCGAGATATTTTTCCAACAAACAGTGTTGGTATTGCAACTGCCAGAGATTCTTTAACAATTCAGTGGACAACCAATGAAGTCCAAAATGTAATTAACGATTTTTCTCAATTAAATTGTGAAATAGCTAGAGAAAACTATCAGTTAGGCAAGGATGTCAGGGATTGGAAAATTACCTTGGCGCAAAAAGATCTGACTGATTCAGGACTTGACCAGAACCGAATTTCAGAAATTCTATATAGACCTTTCGATAAGAGGTTTACATATTTTACAGGAAAATCAAGGGGTTTTCATTGTATGCCTCGTGGCGAAGTTATGAGGCAACTTTTCAAAAAGGACAACCGAGCATTGATCACTTCTCGAATGACAAAAGGTGAGGATTTTCAGCACGTTCAGGTAACGGATACCCTTGCCGAAGTTATTTGTATGTCTTCTAAAACATCAAACAATGGGTTTGTTTTTCCTCTGTATGTTTATCCTGAGTCTGAGCAACAAAATTTATTTTCAGATAACGAAGGAGGAAGAAATCCAAATATTTCAGAAGGATTTACTCAATTAATTACAAATGCCTTGAACCTTAATTTTATCGACAGGGGAGAAGGTGATCAGTCCAATACCTTTGGCCCAGAAGACATTTTTAATTACATATTTTCTATACTTCATTCAGAAGGGTATCGGAGTCGTTATGCCGAGTTTTTAAAGAGGGATTTCCCTAGAATACCTGTAACCACAGATAGAAAGTTGTTCTTTAAGTTAGCTAACCTAGGAAAGAGATTAGTTCAAACCCAATTAATGGAAATAACACTCCCAGAAATATCCTCTTTCCCTATAGATGGTGAGAACTTGGTTGAAAGAGCTGACTTTAATAACAATAGAATCTTTATCAACAATACTCAGTATTTTGATAACATTTCTACCGAAGTTTGGGATTTCCATGTCGGAGGATATCAGGTCTGTAAACAATGGCTAACTGGATGTAAGAGGCCGAATACACGTAAGGGCAAAAAACTATCCTCTGATGAAATCAATCATTTCAAGAAGATCATTTCAACTATTTCTGAAACAATTGATCTCATGACTCAGATTGAAAACGACATTGAGGAACATGGAGGTTGGCCGATTCAATGAGCGCTGTCCATGACCGCTTCCTCCAAGCCCTGGAAAACGAAAGCCTGGAGTTTAAGGCGGCCCGAAGCTCTTTGGATAAAGATACCGTGGCGCAATACTGTTGCGCCTTGGCGAACGTAGGCGGCGGTCAACTGGTATTGGGAATTAGCGATGAACTTCCCAGAACTATCGTTGGCACCAATGCCTATCAAGGCGCCGCGCTTCAGGAAATCAAACGTTTTCTCATCAGTGAATTAGGCATTCGGATAGATGTTGAGGAGCATCAAGACCCTGCCGGTCGAGTGCTAGTTTTCAGAGCAGCTTCACGCCCTAAAGGGGTTCCCATTCGCTACAAAGGTAAATACTGGATTCGCTACGGCCAATCCTTAACCCACATGACCGAGGATCACTTGCTGGATATTTTTACGGAAACCGGCCATGATTTTTCGGGTGATCCCTGCCCTGATACAACTTTAGAAGACTTGGACCCTGTGGCGATTGAAGCGTTCCGAACCCGATGGATACAAAAATCCGGCAATCAGGAACTCAAAAAGCTTCCTCCCATGCAACTCTTGGAAAATGCCGATCTTCTCAATAAAGGCCACTTAACCTATGCCAGTTTGATTCTGATGGGCACATACAAAGGGCTTGGACGCCACTTGGCTCAAGCTGAAACAATCTTTGAGTATCGGAAGGAACGCTATATCATCGAATACCAAGCCCGGAAAGAATACCGAACGGGTATTTTGCTCTACTTGGATGAACTTTGGAACGAAATTAACCTGAGAAACACCATCGAATTCTATCAGATGGGATTCTTCAAGTTTGAAGTCAAGATGTTCAACGAATCGGTTGTTCGAGAAGCCATTCTGAACGCCTTGGTTCACCGGGATTATCAGTCTCAGTCCTCCATATTCGTCAAGCAATACCCGGAAACTTTGTTGATTACAAACCCCGGCGGTTTTATGCCCGGTATTACCCCGGAAAATATTCTGGACAAACAGGCTCCCAGAAACCGATGTTTGGCATTGGCCATTCAACGGTGTGGCTTGGTAGAGCGTTCTGGCCTTGGAGTGGATCTGATGTATCGGCTTTTACTGTCTGAAAGTAAATCTCTACCCAGCTATGGAGGCTCTGATCCCTACGAAGTCCGGCTTACATTGGAAGGGCATATTCAGGACAAGAACTTTTTAGCCTTTGTTCAAAAGGTTCATGAGAAATTAGGAATGACTTTGTTTGCTCATGACCTATTGGTTTTGGATTTGATTCGGCAAGATAAAAAAGTGCCTCCTGACTACAAGCCAATTTTGGACAATCTTGTTCATCAAGGTTTAGTGGAGCAAGTTGGAGGACGTGGTAAGGGAGCGCATTATATTCTTTCCAAAGATTATTACTCGTTTATAGGAGAAAAAGGCACTTACACCCGAAAAAAGGGCCTGGATAGGGAAACTAACAAATAACTGCTATTAAAACACCTTCGGGAAAATCCAAAAACAGGGAGTCCCTTGAGTGAATTGATGCAAGTATTACCCCATCTATCTAAAAGGTCGATCCAACTTCTTTTACAGGAATTGAAAAATGAAAATCGAGTAATTCTAAAGGGTTCTAAACGAAGTAGCCGATGGTATACATCCACTCAGGAGGAAACGTGAGTTATGCGCAATTATACGCAATTTTATGCGCATTTATGCGCAATACGCATAAATTGGGCTTAATGGAGGTCTTTACTGTCTGATGCTGGAACAGGTTCTTCAGAAATTAATCGCCAAACAACGCCCTTACTATCAGCTGCAAGGCAAACCGATACAGGGGGCACAGAACCAGTTTTGGCTTCTTTTTGAGAACATTGCCCAGGACAACGACCTGAGTGCTTTGTTGTTACAACGCTTATCAGCTTCTAAAACGGCAGCCAGCCATAAAGTGATTCGGATTGATACCCGGACTGGAGAGATTTTCTTCTATATTCCTCAGAAAGAAAAAGACATCCCAAGCATAACCCTATTCCGAACAGCGGCTATTGACCTGATTGAAAAGTTCTTTACCCTAGAATACCGGGAAATTGAGGAAGACTTGATTGAAGGGAGTTTTCTGGAGCTAGAAGACAGGGGTAAACGTCGCTATAGCCTGCCAAAAGAACTGGAAGAATACAATCTCTTTTTCAAGAAAGCCCTGAGCCGGTCTGCCGTCTACCGCCGTTCCAGTGGTTACTTTGATAGTGGTGTTCTGAAAATCTATGAAGAACCACTTCAGGAAATTATCCGCTCTGAAGGTAAGGTTCAATTGTTGGTTGATTGGATGGGCTTCACCCAAAAGCGGGACTTGGATGAGATGGAAAAGCTTCAAGGGGCGGAATATCGGAACCGGTTTTTGACTGAATCGCTAGAAGCCTTTCTCCAAGGCTTGGATGACAGTAAGTTTACCTCCACCGAGATTATGGCAGAACTTATCCGACTCAACATTTTGGATATCCGTATGGTCAAGATGGACGATGTGAAGGCTATCTACCACAAGAAAACCGGAATCTTTACTGATCATCTGGGTCATCACATTATGCATGAGGGTTCAGACAATTTTACTCGTGCCGCCCATTCTCGTAATGCCGAAAGTGTCACCTTTATGTACTCTATCGAGAGTCGGGACGCCGAAATTATTAAACAAAGCATTGAAGAGTTTGATGGAGAATGGAACGACAGTAAATTCACCCATACCATCAGTGCAACATTTTTAGAGCAGGTGAAAAAAGAGCGGGCCAGACGGGACATTTTGTATGTCCCTCAAATCGACTCGATTAGCCCTACTGATTTTAAAGCAGGGGAAACTACGCCGTTAAAAGTCAAAGGGAAGAATCTGGATCAGGTCGATTCCCTGGCAGTGGAAGACAATGATCTTGTAAAAATTACCATTGAGGAGAAAACCCCTGATGAAATCAAAGGGGACATAACGGTATCCCCTGATCATCCCTCACGCCCGATTCAAATTGTTTCTATCAAAGGCGATAAAAAGTATCCTGCCAATCTAAAAAAAGAACCCAAGGTCGAGAAGTTAGAGCAATTGGCTAATTACCAAGATATTGAGGGGTTTAAGGATGCCGTAGAAAAATTAATGAATGGTAAACATGGAACGCCCAAGGATTTTCTTTATTGGTTGGGAACTTTACGCCCTCATCAATTTAAACTTGAAGCTAGTGAGGTATTGGACGAATTAGTGGACCAAGGCACTCTTTTTGAGCATCAAAAATCCGGCGCTCTCCATTGTGCTAGGGTCATGAACGACTTTGGGGTTGCTGTTTGCGCTGATGCAGTGGGTCTTGGTAAAACCCGGTTGGCGGCGGCGGCGGCGAAGATCTCAATGGAAACCAAGCCAAAAATTGCGGTAGTGGCATCTAAAAAGCTCCAGGCCAACTGGCTCAAAGAGATGGAGGAGTTGGGATTTTCTCACGAACGAGGAGATTTTGAACTTTACAACAAAAATCTGATGGGCCGAAAAGGTAACAGTTTTGTTGAGGACTTTAACCGCTACGGCGGCCCGGACTTAATTATCATTGACGAGGCCCATGAAGGCATTCGGAACTTTGGCAACCGGATTCATAAGACTTGTCAGGAAATCAAAGAAAAAGATCAGAAACGCAAGAAACAACGCTATTACCTGTTATTAACAGCAACACCATGGAACAATCGACGAGAAGATATCTATAACATCCTTGCTCCTTTCCTAACCCAAACCCAAGGGTTTGCTGATATCGGACTGGAACAAGTCAAATCCTATTTTGAAGACCGGGAACACGTTGAACTGTTTATTGATAACACACCAGTTTTCAGACGGGTCTATCGGGAACTGTTCCTCCAACGGACACGGGCTATGCTAAAAGAAGCATACCCGGCTTTGAATCTTTACGCCAAACGGATTGCCAAATGGTTGCCGGTTCAGTTTGAAGACAGCACCGAACAAGCTCTGGATCAAATCTTCCAATCCTTTGAGAAGGATTTACGCATTCCATTTGCCAACCCAATTCGGTATTTTGGGGAATCTCCTGAACACCACGGCTTGCCCAGCAATATGCGCAGGTTCTTCTTGCAACGGGCTGAGTCCAGTATGTATGCGCTAAAACGAACCATCAGTAACTTCCAATACCGGTTAAAAGAACTGGAAGATCGCTTGAACGAAGTCGAACCAACACCGGAAGGATTAAGAGAATTTCTTTTGTCTCATTATAAACTGGAGAAATACAAAAACAGAGAAGCCGGTATTGACCTTGAAGCTTTCCCCTCGGATGAGTCGATGCTGGATGAAGATGAGTTTGAAGAGGACGAGGAAGAACTGGATATCAATGAGCGTGAACAACGTTTGCTACAGCTCATCAACAATGCCATTGAAACCATCCAAGAAATCCCGGAGAAAGCGGCTCAAATCCGGTCAGATATGTTGGCCCATTGTGAGGAAGATTGGGACCGGTTAGAAACAATCAAAGATATGCTCAGTGATGAGTTTGTAAAAGATCACAAACGGGAAGAAGTTACAAAAAAGGTTAAGGATTTAATCAAAGCTGGTGAAAAAGTCTTACTCATTTCCACTTTTGCCGATTCTGTTCTGGATTATTACAACTATATGTGCCAAGACGAACTGGTTAATAGCAAAGGGATTGGGATGGCAATGGGAGGCCGGAAAATTTATTACCCTGCCCAAGGCAAGTCAATGATTTTTACGGCCAATAACATCACCAAAGGAAAGCAATCTGAAATAGGCGTACCCAGAGAACATTTATTTAAGAAGTTTGCCCCCGTTGCTACTTGCCGAAAAGATGAGGTTCTTCCCCCTCCAGAGCAACAACTCTCAGTCTTGATTGGCTCAGAAACTTTGTCCGTTGGCCAAAATCTTCAGGATGCCGACATTCTGATTAACATTGATCTACCCTGGAATCCAATGGTCTTGGAACAACGAATCGGGAGGATTGATAGGCCCAAGAAACACCGGGTTCAAGAGTTACAAATATATTATGCCAACAGTGAAAGCCAACTTCTTCGGCAGGCAAGCCGCTTGGATAACCTCCACAAAAAGCTCATAGGCGAATCTAATGCCGAAGTACAGAATGGTACTAATGGATCCAAATCGGATGCTTCTCCCTCTAAAACCCAATCATCTTTTGAAATCAAGGATCTCGGACCATCCATTTATGGCGATACGTTTTTTGATGACGAGGTATTGCCAGGATACATTGATTTTATCAAGAACCTACGTAATGCCAGACGGCTTGAGCAAGGAAGCCTTCAGGAAAAGATTTATGAAAACCAGGAGGTTTATAACGATTTAATCACCCACCTGGAACTGCTTTATGGAGAGGACGTGAGTAGGCAGCTTCGGGAGATGGGTGAAGACTACCCAGTTAACCCGATTACCTTAGGACGTCGTACTGGTCAGGATGATGAGCCAACAGCCATTGTTGGGCTTAGGATTCAACGTTTTGGTCCCAACGGTGAACTCATTGAAAGTACTTTACGGGATATCTTGCTGTGGAATGATTTAACTCAGGATAAAGGCGCTTTTGGCAAGGCAATGGAATATGGCGTAAAAACACCGGAAGCAGGAACAGTGTTTTCATCAGAGCACATCAAAAACACGGCTGATACCATTTATCAGAAGCTCCTGGAGTATAGAAAACATCTGGAAGAAGTTGAACTGAGTGATTCGGATAACCTTGCTGAAATCAGTATTGCTTCTGAACGGATGAATACACTCGTTTCTCGAATTAAAAACATGCAGACCCTTCCTGAAGATGTAACTCGTGAGCGGGTTGTAACAGCCATTGAAAACTTGAGTGCTTATAAAGACCTCAAACCAAACCGAAAACTTCTAAAGGAGTTGACCGGAAAAAGTTTCTTGGAAAAAGGAGATCATCCTTTCATCCTGGATTTTTTAGAGAAAATAGAATCCAAGAATCTCATCAAACAAAACATGCTCAAGACTGTCGAAATTAGGCTGTCCTTGGAAGCAATTCTCTTGCGAGCTTGATAGCAGTTCAAAGTGAGACTTTAATGGGACACATTCGCCTAGGTAGACTACCCAAAACACATCGTTGGCAACAAGTCATTGATTTTATTGAAGTTGGTGCTGACAGTAGTTCTGTTGCAGATGCATCGTTTAATGCTATTCAGAAGGGGCTTGAACAAGGGGCAGATGATCCAGGGCTTCATTATGCATTTTACTTGCTGAGCCATATAACTTATGCCGCCAGAGAAGAGAATTTAGGGCAAGCTCTGCAAAATATAGGTTTAGATGTTGCAGATAATCCATCACTGCTTGAAATTAGCACTCTTTTCACCGAAGCAGTTGATGATTACATGAGGGCCAAAGGCGGTAAAACTGATTTAAGCGAAATTGCTCAGATGACTGCCTCCGAAACCTTAATGCAATTAGCAAATGAAAATACGGTAAACCTGTTCTCGCAATCACTCGATGTCCAAGCGGCATTAAAGAAATGTTCAACGAATGTGGGTTTTGGGAATTTTGCCCGGACTTATTTTTCAAACCTATTAAACCGATATATCAAATACTACTTGAGTCGAGAGCTTCCAAACCATTTGGGGCAAGACAAACGCTTTAAAAACTTGGATCAATTGGAAAATTTTAACCATGCCTTGGAACACCATTGCCATCAGGCTTCTTTGATTGTCGAAAAATTTGCTGGTGGTTGGTATTCCAAACATCATTGGCAAGAGGGTATTACACTTCCTAAAACCCGAAACTTTGTACAGTACTCATTCAAAAAACTGAAGGATGAGCTGGCAGTGGGAGGTGTGACTCATGAGTAATAAAAATCACATCATTCTTTGCTCAGGTATCCAGCCCAAGCGCTTGTCTAAGGGCGAGATAATGAAATTAGCCATCAATGACAATATCAATTTTGAAATTCGTCAACTTGAGAAACAGTTGGCTTTAAACCTGCCAACCTTTATCTACGACCTCCTGGAAATTGCAACTTATGTTTATGCCGCAGATCAAGCAACGTCACGAGGAGGAGAAACATTTCAA
The DNA here is from genome assembly GCA_025449835.1 of Vampirovibrionales bacterium. Classification (GTDB taxonomy): domain Bacteria; phylum Cyanobacteriota; class Vampirovibrionia; order Vampirovibrionales; family JAGQHJ01; genus JANWIO01. Next base: position 35,174 of record JANWIO010000144.1, on the reverse strand, counting down.
AATAACGGAGCAGACTGGCGGCGGATCTTTGATTTTCGAATTCCAGTTCGTGAAAAAGCACTTTGGGAATCTGAGCCAATGAAAAAGGTCTTGATTGAGACTTTAACCTTTGTTTCTGATGATCAATACAGTTTTGAGTTTTATGACCACAGCCAATCTCCAGATATTCAATCCTATTTCAATTTCGAAACGTCTCCAGTGTCCGGCAATAACCCAGAAACCGTTATGCTATTTTCCGGTGGACTTGATTCCTTTGCGGGTTCCATTGAAGAAGCATTCACCAACAATCGAAAAACTGTTTTGGTTACGCATTGTTCTACCAGTAAATCAACCGATCACCAGATTAAGCTGGTAAAAGATCTCCAGCAGAAGACTAGTAACATTATTCACGTCCCTGTCTGGGTCAATAAAGGCGAAGGTCTCAACAAAGAATATACTCAACGTACTCGCTCCTTTTTATATGCCAGTATTGGGGTGGCTGTTGCAAGTGCATTTGGACTCAAAAGCATCAAGTTCTATGAAAATGGTGTCACAAGTGTTAATTTACCAATTGCAGGAGAGGTAGTTGGAGTAAGAGCAAGCCGAACCACACATCCTAAAACAATTCAACTATATTCCAAGCTATTCTCTACACTATTTGGAGAAAATTTTTCTGTAGAGACACCATTTCTAGTAAAAACCAAGACTGAAGTCGTTCAATATATCTTGGATAAAAACTTTGGCGACATGATTTCATTTACGAGTAGTTGCAGCCATACATGGGAAAGAACAAAACAGCATTCGCACTGCGGCACTTGTTCACAGTGTGTTGATAGAAGGTTTGCCACCTTAGCAGCAGGATGCTCAGAGGAACAAGACCCCAGCACTATCTATGAAGTTGATTTGTATCTTGGTGAAAGAACAAAACTCGATCATATTAAGATGCTGACCGGATTCGTTGAAACCGCCCGAAAAATTTCTAAGTTATCCAAGGATGCATTTTTACAACAATACCCTGAATTAGGTCGTGTAATTCGATGCATACCTGGCAAATCGATTGATGACAGCTCTATATTTATTTATGAATTGTACACTCGTCATGCAAAAGCCCTACTGAGTGTGATAGACCAAGGCATTAAAACATATAGCGAAAAAATTACTATGGGAGAGATTCCTTCCAATTGCCTATTGTCAATTTTGATGAACAAAGGGGAAAGCAACCTAGAAGAAATAGGGGATTACCTGCTTTGTTTATCGCCATACCCTGGTAAACAGAAGAACCTATTTGCCTTATTAAAAGGCAAAGGAGATTTTCAGGGTCTTGTAAAACCCATCGGATCAAGAGAATTATTCTTTTTGTACCATTTGTTTACTTCGGATCAAGTTGTGACAAATCGTTCAGAAGAACATGCTGCTGTTGCTGAACCAACCCTAGCCGAAGCATTGAAGGGTTGGTCAAATGCCGGATGGTTGAAATATACAGGTAAAGACAGTCCAAAAAGTCGTTTAACCAAAATGTGGAAAGCCTTCACTGAACAAATGGAAAAAGAGAACAAGTTCAAAAAATTCTTTGCTATAAAAAGCCACGATGCAACCAAAGAACGTTCTTTTATAGCTTCTGCCTCACCAAAATCCCTTTGGAATGAGTTGAAAGACCTTAGTACCATCTTTAATTAATTGCAATACAGCAGTTTATACAATTTGCTTCACAGGTACCTGTGAAAAATTCCATTCGCTTTAAATGGGTTAAATGCCCTTGGATTCTGAAAAAAATTTTTTCATTTCACATGCTTCTAAGAAATACCGCCATGGTTGAGCATTAGAAGTATGAAGAGACACACAAACATTGAAACCACTCAATATGATTCTGAAGAAGCCTTTGGGCAACTGGAAGAGTTATACGGCCACAAACTTGATGAAGGCAAGAGAGCAGAGATTTCAAGGAATTTGTCTGGTTTTTTCAGCATTCTTCACGAATGGCAACAAAAATCGGTTAATAGCAATGAATCAGAAGGAGATTCAAGTTCATGAGAAAGAAAAAAATAACCTGTTGGGTGCTTCCAACAGGCAAGAATAAAAATCCTAATCAAATCATAGCAGGTCTGGAGGGCTCTTTCAATGAGTAGAAAGTTTGACCTTCCGTATTTTGAGTTAAAGTTTTGGTGCCCTCTGAGCCCTCAATTATGGCAATTGCTGAACAAGCACCCACTCTTTCAGCAAGCGTTACGGGACGTTTTAAGAAGTTCTTCTGAAGACAAGCCGGAGGACCGTCACAATGGCTAATTTTTCGGTTCGGACCTACCTGGAGGAAAAATACGGTAGCAAAACAAGCGGTCGGGGCAAAATTATTTGCCCCTTCTGCCAACACCAAACCATGGACATCACCAAGGATAACCAGCTTGCCAAGTGTTTTCATCTTAGTTGTGGCAGATATATTAATGCTCACAGCATTCAAAGCAATACTGAGCATTTTCAGCAGTTGTTGTGGGACGTGATGCAAACGTGCCATCAAGCTTTAAATATAGACAAGGCTCAGTCTGCTTATCGCTACCTCACAGAGGAACGAAACGTTCACCCTCAAATTATTATGGAAAGCCCTGTTTTGGGCATGGTTCCATTCAATTTGGATTTTGAAGCACTTTACATGCCCCACCGGGAACGGCTGCAACAGGATGTCCCTTCGAAGGAATTAGAAGAAACGTTACAGCAGTTTGACCAAGACACAGAAAAACTTCGCCAGCTTCTGGACAAATCCAAAGGATACTTGGTTTTTGGCTATACCAACAAGACACACCGTCTTAAGTCATTCAAATTCAGGCAGCCTTATAGCAAGAAACTAACTGTTTATAAGCCATTTTCAAGCAGTGGTGTCTTTAACCTGCAACTTTTTGATGCCAATGAAAACGCCTTGGTGCCCTATCTGTTACTGACTGAAGGCGAATTCAATATATTGAGCCTTCAAAGCCTCTTGTTGAGACTAGGGTTATCTTATTGTCGAGCGCTTGCTTTAGGCAGTTGTACATCGGTGGACTGGTACACCCTCAAACAATTTAAAGAACGGTGGGTATTATTCCAAGATACCGACTGCGCCGGTGACACCATGGCCATGGAGATGCAAACCTACCGAACATATAAGCTGGCCAAATCTTCTCATCAGGACGATGATTTGGACTCTTTTATCCAACGCTTTGACACGGATGAGAAGGCTTTGGAGGAAGTCAAACAACTCATTCAAAAGGCGGTATTTCGCTTTCGTTTGACCAATGCCATTGCTGACGAAATCAACACTATTCGGCGGCGTGAAAAGCAAAAAATGCTGGCCTTTGAGGTCAATCAACAAGTGGGCACTGTCATGCGGGATGAGTTGGATGATCGAGGACAGTTTTTTAGGACACCTGTGGCGCCGTACTTCCTGGACCTTGAAACCAGTCGTTTATACCTTATCAACAAGGCTCTAAAGGATACTCAGCGTTATTTACACCGGTATAGCTTGAACCCAACAGAGTCCATTCATAATTTCGTCTTAAGTGAGTTGGAGCGTCAAGCCTATGAGCATGGCCAACCCACTCAGGTTTATCAATATTGTCACTATAATCAAAGCACCAATCGGCTGTATCTATTCAATCGAGATACGGAAGTGTATCGGGTATCCATAGACACCATTGATATCGTGTCAAATGGTACAGATGGTATTTTATTTGAAGCACTCCCAGGCTATCAGCCCTTTACCCGTCAAGACGTTGATAGCAATACGGATCTGTTGGTTGAACTGTACACCAGCAGGGTTTATTTGGATGAGGGGGCGTTAACGACAGAAGAGTATCGCTTGCTTTTGGGCATTTGGGTATATCACCTGTTTTTTGATGGTTTGCATGCAACACACCCTATTTGCGCCTTTATTGGACCTAAGGGCTCTAGTAAAACGAGTTCAGTTAGGCGTTTAGGGATATTATTGTTTGGTGCCAGTTTTCAAGTGTCCCCGATTCCTGAAAAACCCGATGATTTTGATGCCGCCGTCACCAATGGATTTTTGGTTGGATTTGACAACGTCGATGGGCAAACCCAATGGTTAAACGACAAGCTTGCCATTGTGGCGACAGGGGGTTGTATTAAACGTCGTGAACTCTATTCAACCAATAACCTGATTGAGTATCCTATTCGAGCTTGTGTGGCCATTACCAGCCGAACCCCAAAGTTTCGTCGAGATGACGTGGCTGAACGTCTGCTTCCTTTTCCACTCAAAACGCTGCCTCAAAAGGTATCGGAACAGCACTTGTTAGATGAGGCGCTGGCTGAGCGTAATCGTTTTATGAGCTGGATGCTACTGCGCCTACAAGAAATTTTGTGCATGCTGGCTAAAACGGCTGATCAAGCCACAATTCACACAGATCTGAGGATGGCTGATTTCGCAACATTCATGCTTCGTATTGCTGAAGCCGATGGTGTTGTTGAACCAATGCTGGACATCATTCAACGCCTGGCCAATGCACAGTCACAGTTCACACTTGAGCAAGATCCCTTGTTTGAACTGTTAAACATCATTGCAGATCAGTTCCCTGGAAAAGCCTTTACGACAGCCCAGCTCCATCAAGAGTTGATGCAACTGGCTGCCCGTAATGCAATTAGCTACAAATACAAGAGTGCCAATTCGTTGGGACAAAAAATCGGACACATTAAAGGCAATTTGGAACAATTTCTGCATGTGGATATTGATTATGGGACCGGTAACGTCAAATATTACCGATTTTCACCCAAACTTTCAGAGGGCTTTTAACGCTCTTAACTGAACCCAAAACCAGCTTTTAACGGTTGTTACAGAGATTTTAACCCCAGTTAAGAGAGGTAAGTGATCCATGGGATTTTTGAAACAATTTTTTGAACCGAACTCAGAATACCCACAAATACCAAAGGCACCAGCTCCTTCAATACAACGTAAACCGGCTTCAATGCTGCTTACACCCCCTAAAAATGAGGATCTAAAGCCAACGAAAGAAAACCCCAGTCAGAGAATTGGACAGTGTGAACAAATTCGATCCATTGAAAGTAAAGCATTGGGGCTAGGATGGACACTTGATCAGCTTTGGCGAGATTCCAAACGTTGGAATGAGAAGGGTTTAGTTTGCTTCCTGAAACCAGAGCATCAAATTGATACCGTGACATCACAATTTATTGAAGTATCTTGGTTGACGCCGCAGGGTGTAAGGCGCTCATCTCGTTATTACAATATGCGAGTTGATCAGCCTTGGCTAAAACATAGTTGATCATAATAAATTAGAGCATTTTACAGTACTGTTTTAAGCCATATTTAAGCTTTTTAAAGCCCGTTTAACCTCTGAGATAGGGATTCCGGTTTGCACCGCAAGCATCGTAAACATGCCGTCAAATTTATGGCTCTCCTGGCAGCTTTCATAAGATAACCCATGGCAGGTTCGGCATCCAAAGTAACAACTGCCTGGGGGCAAATACAACTTGCCAACCCGTTTTTTACAGGGCTTATTGTTTATGACCAGAGGACAGGTCATCCACCAGCGGACACCTCCAAACTTTGGGTGAGTGGTTTGTAAAAAGACTGGTAAAGTAATGTCCTTTTGTTCGTTACTATTTTTGAAGGTGTAGCTCAGCTCAAGGAAGCACTCTCTGTCCTGAACGAGCTTGACAGCATAACCAATACTAGAACCGCTATTCCATGTGATTCTCCCAGATGTTTTGCCATTGCCAACGACTTTATGATCAACTAACCATTTGATGGAAATTGAGCGACATTCCTCAACCGTCGTCGCTTTACTATGCCAACTCCATCGACCGCTACCATATCCGCCCATGTCATTTCCTTTCAGATTTTCCTAAATCATCTACAAAAATCGGCATTTTTGGTTCGATTTTGGGCTTTGCCATGGGGACAAAATCCAATCTCTGATTTAAACTTAGGTCGATTCACAATCGACATCAATCACATCTGAATTTTGTCCATTTTGCGAAACAAACCCATTTTTTGTTTTTGTGGCTTCTTTTTTCTTGATTAGAAAGACTTGTAACTTTTGAAGTTCTGATAATGCCTTATAGTATTGGTTATCCAGATGGGTCTCGTACCTTTGGATTTTCTGGGAATCGGTCTCATTAAGAAATAGGTTCATACCAGCCAATTTAATTTGCTTTCGGCATTCTTGACTCTTGATATGTTTTTCAAGTTCAGCTTCTTGGGTTGCCAGCCGTCCTTGTAGTTCTTCAATGAAGCCTTCTACAGCAATGACATTGATAGGCTTTACAATTGGCTGTCTATTTTCACCCTCTTGCTCCTCCCCCTCTTCATCCTCGTCGTTGATATGGAAAGTGTTTTTAAACCCGCACAATCTATGCCACCGGTCGGCAGAATATTGGCCACCTTCAGTTTTCTGTCTATCCTTTCTCGCATCCTCGCGTTCCGACCATGTTAAAAAGGAATCTAGCTCTGTATCTAAGGCATAAAGGTCTTTATATGTGCAAGCTGCCCAGGATTTGGCTTCGTCCTGAAACTCATTCAGATCCTTAATGCGGTTAATCCGCTTCGCTTCCTGAAGCTGCTCATTCAGATCCTCAATACCTTGCCTGATTGCAGATACTTCTTTCAAAAGTTCCTTTATTGGCGAGTTATTGCGTTCTTCTTCTTGAATTCTGGCATTCTCTAAGTCACTTTTCATGACCTGAGCTTGGATAAGAACATTCTCGGCCAGTAGCAGACGCTGCTTTTTCCATAATGCAACAGCCATCTTTTTAACCAGAGCCTTTTCCGGCTGAGTTTCCGCCTGAAAGTCATCCTCCATTTGCCTCTGCATGACTTGATAATCCTCAAAGTTTTCGCCTTGAAGGATGATAAACTTATCAGCAGTGATTCCATAGGTTAAAGCATTTTGGCTGACTATCGATAAACCCTCTTGTGTTCTTGGTCCTGTTGATTTTTGGGCATTTTTTCGGTTTGCGGCAATCTGTTTTTTGCTTGTCATGTCATCTTCCTCTTTTTTGGGCGCTAAGCGGCTTTCAAGAGCAGTGCAATTTGCCCTTGATTTTCAATCAAGATTGTTCGAAACTTGTTTACCCAATCCGATATTAAACCCTTCTGCACCAGCAGCGAGGGTTTAATATTGGGGCAGAAAAGTGGAACAGGCGGCCCCTTCGTCTTATAGAGAGAAAAGTTTTCATTGAAGGTCTATAAACAGGACTTTTCGATGTGTGAAGTACTTTCTCAAGTGGGGGAATTTGCTTGACGCAGGCAGGTTAAACCGTCTATTGTGAACAATAATGTTGGGGTTGCTACAAAGAGGAAAAACAAAATATGCGCTTTCCAAAAGAGATTATTTTAGGTCTGTGCCTGGCATCCAGGATGACGGTTATTCCAATGACGCATGCCCTCAGCCAGTGAGAACAATAAAAACAGACACAACGGGCTTACCAAGCAAGTTCCAATGAGTATAATGAAGCTACCCATCAAGCAAAAAAGCAATTGCATAACACGGTTAATACTCTAAGAGGTGTTACTGCTGGTGCTGCCATTCAGAATGACGGCAACTAATATTTGATTTCCCACGATGCGTCGGTCAGGCTCTCAAGGATTTTGAGAAAACTAAATTGAAAAGCGTCTTTATTTTTAGAGCAAAAAATCTCCAACAGAGACTCACGTTTTGAAAAGGTGAAGCGTTGTAAAGATACGTTTTTGCGTTTAGGGTTTTAGGTAGATTTTAATAAAACTTTGCGGTAAGTTATGCCTTGATTATAGAATCGCCAGGGGAGACAAAATCATGTTGCCACAGCGCCCAATTCAATTTCAAGGTTATGCGCATTTACATCCATATTCAAAGTTATATCCAGGGATGCCGTTGCCTGTCCCTCACCAATATGTGGATGTCCAGTTGAAACCAAGCCAAATACCCGCCACAAAGTCTGATCCAGAAATGGAGGCGAAAGTGGATCGGCTCTATTTCTTTGATGAACAGCATGATCAAACAGTGCAGGCTCACATGAAGAAAATGTATGATAAGAAGAGTCGCCCTCAATTTTGGCCTGGATATCAGGGGACCCTGGCCAGTATCGTCGATAAATTATTTGGAAGAGATCCGCAACGGGTCTTGAATATCAAAACATACACTATTCCAGAGCCAGTGGATCGGGCTGCCACAGAGCTTGCCCAAGCGGCTGCCAAAATCTGGCGTGATTCTGCGAGAGACTCGGTGCTACCGACGAAGTTGGTTAAATTTGAAACGGTCTTGAGTGGGAAGATTAAACAGGAAATTCTGACTGCTCGATGCAATATATTGCAAGATCTTATCGGAGAAGATGGGCAACCCATTGATAATGGTCCCCAAACAGCGACCAGTTTTTTTATTGCAGTTGATTGTCACCCTGATGAAATCTTGCAAGAAAGCACAGAGGCGGCTGGCTTTGACTCTTCTTCAGGCGTATTCCCCACCAAAAGAATGATGTCCATTAACATTATGGATGGCAGCGTTTATACAGACCTGCATGACAAGAAAAGGGCCGGAGAAAATCGTGAGGTGCTCTACCAGCTTCCTGATTACATGCAGAACGTGATTGTTACGCCTAGCGAGCTTGAAGAAGCGCAAAAGATTCATGAGGATTACAGGGCCTGCCACAAATAAAGCCCTTTGGGCCTTTCTTTTTTCGTTTTGCGTAAGCTCTCCACCCGATACGTTATCTTGTGAGAGCGTAGTTGAAAATGACATGGAAGCCTTTACTCTTTTTTAGAAGGCTTTCACGGCTCTTTCGCACCAAAGTTAATACGTTGGGCTATGTTTTCGTGCCAAGATATGCAAAGATAGGTATAGAGGATTCTTCCCATTTGCAATAATACAAAATCAATTCTCTAGAATAGGTTTTTATGCAACGTAAAAAGGCGCCAAGCCAAGAATGTCAAAATATCAAAGGCATCTTTATTATTCAAGATGGTACAGATGTTTATTCCAAAGCGTTAGATCTGATGAAATCATTGGAGTGCAGTATTTTAACCGATCATATCAATCGAATGATGATTAAAACCAGTCGTTCAAACCTCCAACGGATTAAAAAGTGTTGGTTGTCAAAAGATAAGGGAAATGCGATGAGTCTTAAATTGAATGAGTGTTTCACCCAAATTATTATAGGCGGTAGGGCCTAAGTTTTTATGGCAAAACCCAGCAAAAAACAGAAGCTGGTTGTTCGCAACGCCAAGGCATCAGATGTGGAGGCCCTCCAGGCGCTTTCTCAAAAAATCTATCCCAATATGCCGCCCTATTCAGTGGATGTTTTACGAGGGCAGATTAATAATTTCCCCGAAGGGCAATTTGTAGCCGTTTATGAAAATAAAATTATCGGTTATTGTGCCTCTATCCGGGTCACAGAGACCAAGGCCTTCAGCAAACACACTTGGCGGCAAATTACAGGTAATGGATACGGTTCAACCCATATTGCCGATGGTGAATATTTGTATGGGATGGAGGTTTTTGTTGACCCGGACTATCGTGGCTTGAAAATCGGTGAGCGGTTGTATGATGCTCGTAAAAACCTCTGTAAGCGGTATCGACTTAAAGGGATTGTCTTTGGAGGGCGATTGCCACTTCTCAAAAATCGCTTAAAAACTGCTGGTTCTGTTGAAAATTATATTGAATACGTCAAGAACAAAAAAATGCGAGATCCGGTTTTGTCGTTTCAATTCAGAGAAGGCTTTGAATGCCTTGGTGTGCTTGAAAATTATATGGAGAGTGATAAAGACTCTTTAGGCTATGCAAGCCATATGATATGGCGTAATCCGCATCTTCGCCCGGAAACAAAGGTGTCTTCTCAGCATACGAAAGATAATATTCGGGTTGCGACTGTTCAATATCAACAACGCAAAATTAATTCATTCGATGACTTTGAGCAGATTGTGACGTATTGTGTGGACGTGGTCTCTGATTATAAATCGGATTTTGTTTTATTCCCGGAATTGTTTACTTTACAACTGCTTTCTATTGAAAACGAGCAAATTGCCCCAGAAATTGCCATTGAAAAACTGACAGCATACACACCGCAGATTAAAGAAATGTTTACCCGCCTTGCCCTGAAATATAACGTGAATATTATTGCCGGCTCGCATCCGACAAAGATCACGAACGGCACTATCCAGAATATTTCCTTTGTTTGTTTACGAGATGGCTCGGTTCATGAGCAACCGAAGATTCAACCCACTCCCAGTGAGCGCTATTGGTGGAATATTCAGGGGGGAGACAAGCTCAGCGTGATTGATACCGATTGCGGGCCAATTGGGGTTTTAATTTGTTATGATTGTGAGTTTCCAGAGCTTTCCCGACATTTAATTGATCAAGGGGCCAATATTCTCTTTATTCCGTTTTGTACGGATGAACGACAGGCCTATTTAAGGGTTCGATATTCTGCTCAAGCCCGGGCGGTTGAGAATCAGTGTTATGTTGTGATGTCAGGCAATGTCGGGAATCTTCCGCGGGTCTATAATATGGACATTCAATACGGGCAAAGCTGTATTTTAACCCCATGCGATTTTTATTTTGATCGGGATGGGATTGCGGCGGATACAACACCTAATGTTGAAATGGTGGCCTTTGCCGATCTGCGCCTTGAGCACCTTTACCGAGCCAGAAACTCTGGGACGGTGATGAATGTTAAAGACAGGCGTCATGACTTATATAGTGTCATTTGGCATAAAAAAAGCTGATTTTACGTGGGTTGACCCGATAGCGATTTTCACCCAAAATTGTTCCAAATTGGCGATTCCAAATAAAAAAATTTTCAATTAGGGGGATTTTTCTAGATGCGGATTCAATCAACACTTCCACCCATACGTTTTAAGTCAAAGTACGCTGCAGTTACCGCAGCTTTAAGAGCCGATGTCTTGCAAGCTCTCAGGGCAACAAAAATACAACATGTTAAGTCAATACAAGCATTTAATTTAGGAACCGTTGTGTTGTGGACGGAGCTGGATAAATATGGCGATGTGATAGATCAGTTGCAGCGGCATGGGCATCCCTTCACACCCGTTTCCCCATCCAATCCCAGTACTGTGAATGAATTTATCTTACACACCAACGGTAAAACGATAACGCTTGGAGTTGAGGTGGAGGATTCTGCAGCCCCTTATGCAGACTATGGGATGCCCATGGATAAAACAGTTGATCCCGTTACCCCGTGAAGCAAACCATTATTTAAATTAGGGTAATTGAGACAGGGGGCTTCTTTTACGATGTAATTTGAATGGGAATTCAATGCGTTGTATTGAGAGTTTGTTTTTTTAATTTATGACGGTTTTGTGATTTGTGGTATAACACAATAAAATTTGTGTTTTTAAGCAGTAAATAATTTTAGGTGGGTTGTCAATGAGGGTTCAACAGGCCTTTTTGAATTCAACACCCAAAAAGGTGTATCAAAAGCAATCCATTGCTTTTTCGTTAGCGCCGAGCCCCTCACCATCTCTCCTTTTTTCATCCCAGAAAAAGAAAGCGCTGATCCCATTATTGTTTACAGCATTTCTGGGTTTGTTTGGAGAGAATGCGTCGCTGCATGCTGAAAAACCGGATAACAAAATTCTAATTTCTCAGCAAACAAAGCGTATTGAGCCAGAAAAACCAGAAGCTTTCATGCAAAGAGTGAGTGACGATGTATTCTCACAAATTAAGGAACTTTTTGATCAGCCGATTTATTCTCGGGAGGAGGCTGAAAGGGTTATCCATTTGATGGACAGGTATCATCTGCATCTCATAACCCATCCTGATGTTTCTGTGGCAGAACTTTCTGAAGCGCATAAAAAATTATATTTAAACTCTCGGTCAGTCTGGTACCGCAATGATTTTACCGACGAAGAACAAGCCTTTGGGTTAATAACTTTAAAAATGTATAACACCATCATTGAAAAGCTCCACCAGCACCTCAAAAAGAATCCAAGTGAACAAAATGAGATTGAATCTATTCTCAATGAAATGCAGTATAGCGTTTTGTGGACTGAATCATTTGAATCAGAGCCTATTAATGACAGTGCTGCGGAAATTTACACAAAATGGTTCTTAAAAGATTCCGTGGTTACCCAATTGGCTGAGGCGTATCGAGAGCACGGCAACCCATTGTCAAAAAAAATTCTACAACATGTCATCTCAAGCCCTTTACAAGATCAAATCAATTTAAATTTAAAATCCAAGTTTGATGTTATTCAGACAAAACGGGAGGGTGAGGCTTATCAATCAAGGATAACAGAACTTCTTAATATTCATCATCATATCATTCATTCGTTTCCAGAGTGGCTTAATAAGCCGGATAAAAAAGCAACGGATGCTGAAACAGCGGTTAAACAATGGTTTCAAAAAAGTCTTCATATGCCACTTTTTCAACAGTACCTTTCCGATTCTTTATATCTTCATGATTACGCCAAACCCACTGAATCCGAGGACATGCGTGATACCATTTTTAGCAACCATTTGGAAACATTTTTATTTGATGCTTTAGCGCATCAACCAGAATTGGCAGAAATTTACTTAAAAGGTATTCAAACCCAGATGCTTGCGCATGAGCAGGATGATAAATTTAAAATTTATTTGTATCACCAACTTGCTAATATTCCCGTTTCACCCAAGTTAATGCCGATGGTTCAAGATTTTTTTCTCGAACGCCTGGTTACAGAAACATCAGACAGTGCTGTAAAACAAGGATTAGCACCCATTTTTTCAATGCTATTTTTAAAAGAACTTATTCCACAGAAACATCAAACGCAAACCTACCAAGCAGTGGACCAGCATTATGCAGAAAAAATTCAGCATCTTGATACCCTTTATCAAGCACTTTTAAAGCCTGATTTTAAGGAAGATAAAACGGCTTTTTCACCCTTGCAAAGCTTATTTATTGAAATGGCCAATCATGCGGCTTCTGGAGATGCCAACCAACTTCTAGAGCGGGTTAAAACCAATTATTTAAACTTAAATCCAAATACACGTTCGTTTTATGATGAGATGGAACGATCTCGGAAAAACAGTATTATGACGGTTGGTACCATGGCTCAAAAGCTATTTCAATTGGATACTGCAGCTTATCAAAAATGGATTTTACCTGATATTTTTAAAGATATTTCTCGACAATGCACGTTTCCCAATCATTGGCGTGATAAGGAGATTGATACGATATATGTACAGCGGCACCACGTGATTGGTCTGATTGATAAAGTTCAGTTGATTGAGGACTGTTTGGTCAATCGTCTCAGTGAATTAAAAGGGTATTTCCGTTCAGATGAATTGTTATCTGAAATGGTTGTGCAATGCTTAAAAGCAGAGGACGCAAAATCTCACACCCTTCAACAGTCCCAAAATTCGAGAAATCAACGACTGGCATTGCTTGCAAAAAACTTTCCAGGCATTGGATTCCGGGATGCCAAGGGACCGTATATTGATGTCTATGAAAATGCGAAAGATGCTTTATATAGCGCTGTTCATCACAATATTCCACGATATTACAAAAAGAAGGATGAAAAATTAGATCAGTTGGCAAGACGCTTTGCAGAATCCTGCCAAAAGGTTTTTACCTTTGACTTGTTATTAAAACTTTGGCAGGTCGAGTTGGAAAATAATGTTGTAGAGGGCGTTCGAATGAGGTCAGAGCATCAGTTTAAAAAAGAATTATATGAGGTTTTAAAGGGGCTTCATTTGGATGATGCGGAGATTCGGTATCAGTACAATAAAAAATTACAGGATGATGAGGAGCCTTTTCAGCAAACCCTTCAGACGTGGAAAACCCAAGCGGTCCAGGAGCGTCAAACCCTTTTAAATGAAGTCAATAATATTCTTCGAACCAGAAATCAGTAGTTCGTATCGTGAGACCTCAAAAATATTAAAGGGTTACGCCGATGTAGGTGCCTTCCGCAGTACCTTTTAAAATATTTGAAATGGCATTGGGTTTTGCAAAGTCAAAAACAATAATCGGCATTTTGGTATCTTTACAAAGCGAAACGGCTGTTTGATCCATCACCTTGAGATCTTTTCTCAGTAGTTCATCATAGGTTAATTTATCAAATTTTTGCGCATCCGGGCTAATATTGGGATCTTTGTCGTAAACCCCATCCACTTTGTTTTTGGCCATCAAAATCACATCAGCGGAAATCTCGGCAGCTCTCAATGCAGCCGTGGTATCTGTGGAGAAGAACGGGTTCCCGGTGCCTGCAGCAAAAATAACCACCCGCGATTTTTCCAAGTGCCGAACAGCCCGTAACCGAATGTAAGGTTCAGCAACTCGATCCATTGCGATGGCACTCAAGACCCTTATTTCCAGCCCTTTTTTCTTCAAAACACCATGGAGAATCAGGCTATTCATTACTGTGGCCAGCATGCCCACATAATCTGCAGCGGCTCGATCCATTCCCAGTTTGGCACTGGTTTGAACACCGCGAAAGATGTTTCCACCACCAACCACAATGGCAATTTGAGCGCCCAATTGGACACCTTTAAGAACTTCTTCCGCAATGGTTTCAATCACGTCTGGGTTGATACCAAAGCTTTGTTCGCCCATCAGGGCTTCACCACTGATTTTAAGGAGTACCCGTTTGTATTTTAACGGAGATAGGTTTGTTTGATCTGTTTCAGATTGTGTATCGTCGCTCATTTGGGGTTCAACGGGAACTTGCATTGGAGGTGGTGCCTTAGTTTTTAACCTGTGCCATTACTTCTTCAGCAAAATTGTCTTCACGTTTTTCAAGACCTTCACCCAAGAGGTACCGTACAAATTGTTTAATATCAATGGTTGATCCAAGTTCAGAAGCTTTTTCTTCAATGAGTGTGGTGATTGTTTTACTGGGATCTTTCACAAAGGGTTGTTCCATCAAAATCCGTTGACCTAAAAGCTTGTCGATTCGGCCCATAACAATTTTTTCTCGGATTTCAGGTGGTTTTTTCTGGAGATCTTCTTTCCCCATTTCAATGCGCTTTTCTTCTTCAATTACAGACGCTGGAATTTCTGCCCGTGTAACAAACTCTGGTGAGGAGCTGGCAACATGCATGGCCAAGTCTTTTAAGAGTTGTTTAAAGCCTTCTTTTTGAGTCACTGGGTCATTGGCGGTTTGAACTTCAACCAAAACACCAATTTTGCCACCTGTATGAATATAAGAGTGAACAGCACCCGGCGTTTTTAATTCATAGCGGTTGAAACGTCGAACGCTCAAATTCTCTTTAATGACGCCAATTTGTTCTTTTACCAGTTCATCCACCGTTAAACTTGGTTTTTGAATAGCTTTTTCTGCTAATAATTTATCCACGGTTTGTGCCGAAGATTGAAGGGCTTGTTCAGCCAATTGATTTGTCAATGTCTGAAATGCATCTCCTCGGGCAACAAAGTCGGTTTCGCAGTTCACTTCAATTAAAACGCCTTTTTTACCATCTGGAGAAATGAGGGATTGCACCAAGCCTTCTGCTGTGGCACGACCGCTTTTCTTTTCGGCACTCAGAATGCCTTTTTGTCTCAAAATTTCAGCGGCACGCTCCATATCGCCTTCAGCTTCCACAAGGGCATTTTTGGCATCCATCATGCCTGCACCGGTTTTTTCCCGAAGTTCTTTCACCATGCTTGCTGAAATTTGTACTGTCATTGAAGTCACATCCTTATCTCCTGCTGGTAATGTTTTGTTGGGGTGTGTACAGACTGGACTGCTGTACAAAGGACTTAGTGAACAACTTGTTCTTCTGTTTCGTTTTCAGAATCAGAATTTGAAGCTTCTTCACTTTCACTGGCGGCTGGTTTGGATTCATCTTCGGTTTGAGTTGCTTCTGCTTCAACTTTTTCCGTTGCGGCAGCTTTTTGCAACATGGCTTTTTCAGCTTCTGAAGACCGTAAATTTTTGCCTTCCAGGATGGCATCTGCAATATTGCGGGTAATTAATCGGATGGCTCGGATCGCATCGTCGTTGCCAGGAATAACATAATCAATTTTTTCAGGGTCGCAATTGGTATCCACAACGGCAATAACGGGGACACCGGCTTTATTTGCTTCTAAAACGGCGTTAATTTCACGTTTTTGATCCACGATGAAGAGTAAATCTGGCATTCCCCGCATATCTTTTACGCCACCCAAAGAGCGTTCCAACTTCAGAAGTTGGCGAGTGAGGACAGCCACTTCTTTTTTGGGGAGTCTGTCGAAATGGCCACTATTTTTCATTTCTTCAAGCTCTCTAAGCTTGTTGATTCGGGTACGGATGGTTTCGAAGTTGGTGAGTGTGCCACCCAACCATCGGCGATTGATGAAATATGCGCCACAGCGTTGTGCTTCTTCTTGAACAATATCGGCTGCCTGTTTTTTAGTACCCACGAAAACGATCTTTTTGCCTTGTGAAGCTGCTTTTTTAACAACTTCGTACGCATCATTCAAGAGCTGGGTGGTTTGCGTTAAATCAATAATGTAAATCCCGTTCCGCTCTCCCCAAATATAGGGTTTCATTTTGGGATTCCAGCGCTTGGTTTGGTGACCAAAATGAACACCAGCTTCCAGTAACTCTTGTAAGGTTGCAACAGGCATGAAAAATAGATCTCCTTATACGTTAAAGCACATTTTACTCTACAATGTTACACACTAGAAAAGGTTTTACAAGATCTTCGTTCAAGTAACGAAGGTTCCTTCTCCACCAGTTATGATAAAAATTTATAACACAAAAGAAAAATCCATAACAGGGATTTCAGCGATTGCTTACCGCTGTTAAACGTCTGATAGCGAAATGCCACTTTTGGGGAAGCGAGCTTAAATGTCAAATTGGTTGGGAGACGTTTTCATAAACTCTTGTGGTTTCCAGGTTAAGAGGGTTACGTCATCCTTTTTTTTAGAAATTTCAAAATTGGGCAACTGAATTCGGCCTGTCATAATTCCTCTGGTAACTACATCTGCAACAACTTGAGCCACATCAGAGGGTAATTCTCCACTTCTTTGGGCACATCGGTAAACATCATTTTTTAAATCCGCTTTTTCACGGGGTGCTGTTTCATCTACCCAATGTGCAAGTACCGTTTGGGTCGGCTTGGTTTGGGTTTCCAGTTTTAATTTGAGGGTTTGATCGTTGGATTTTTGAAGCAAATCATCAGACATCATCGCTTCTAAATCATTGAAGACGTCTACAATGGTTCTGTTTATTCGGGTTAATGCCTCATCTTCAGGCAGTTTTGCCAAGAAATACTTTCCATCGGTTTTTAAAGCAAGACTTTTTATTTTGCATCTCTCTAAAATAGCTTTATTTTGGATATTGGCCAGTTTTTGATCCAAGGCAATAGCAGCGTATTGCTGAATACCAACCTTGTTGGGGAAAAATTCCTCGGCATCTTTAAAGTTCTCAACAATCGCTTCAAATAAAGGATTTTTTTGAACGAGTTCTGCAAGCCATTTCTGTACTCTGCTGACTGCTTTGTTTTGAGGCTTTTGTTTTCGGCCCGCAAAAAGAATATTTTGAGAAGCGGTGTTTGGGTTAAAAGATAGTTTTTGTGTCTGCTTAGCTGTATTTGCCCGCAATTGCAACTGATTTAATGGCGTAATTTGCATTGTTTTTACCCCTGTGTTCCACACCAATACGTTTTTGTATGCTAGCAAATCAAGTGGGGATGTATAGGTTTATTCTAAAAAGAGATATTCCTCTAAAAACAGAGATAGAGGTTATCCCATCATGTGATTTACAAAGAGAGACTCCTGGGAGAGATTGTTTCAACGAAAATGAGGCGATTCACGTTTTGGGGGATTTGGTCGATAATGATTTAAAACAGGGATGAATAATGTCTCATTTTGGTTTGCCGAACTTTAATATGAATAACCTGTTGTCTCAGGCACAGCAGGTTTTTAAGCAGGATAATGGGACCAATGTTCAAAACACGCCGACTCAAAACATGCAAGAAGCCATTTCTGAAGGTGGATTTTCTATTTACCAGGTGGGAAGCAACGGGCGGTATTCGCTTGCTGCTTTATTGGGAAATCAGTCATTGCGGCTCAATACTATGGAACTTTCCCAATTTCTGAAAGATGCAATGAAGCTTCCCCAGGAAGTCCGCTTAATTCTGTTGATGTTGGCTTTTGAGTCGTCTCAATCGCCATTAAAAGAAAACTTCCAGCAAACACTTAAAAATCTGATTGAAGCCGATTTGAATCAATTAAAAGTCCCCCTGGAAGAGGTTCAGACATTGTTGACCAAGAACACCAAAGAAGCTTCTGATACGTTGATGAAGTTAATTCAGGCTAATCAAATGAGTATTACGGATGGGGGTCGACAAGTCGCAGATTTGGTCTCTCATTTGGGAAAACTGACGGATAAAATCAATACCTCGCCAGCTCATGCCATGGAGACATTAATGTTGCTTTATCTCCCTTGGTATCCGTTAACACCCCCTCAAAGGCTGGAAGTGGACTTTGAATTTGGCGAAGGGGGTGAAGAAGGGGGCGGTGAGAAAGAGTTTTCAGTGGTTTTGTACCTCAATACCAATACTTTTGGGCGATTTAAGTTGATTGTGTCCGAATTGGATCCCTTACAAGTGATGGTTAAAGTCTTTCACGAAGCTCATGCCAAAGGGATGCTTTCTGCTTTAGAAGCGTCTTTGAATCAAATATTGGCCAATGAGGGCTTACCGGCGGCCATTTTTGTGGCGAGTGAAATTAAACCGGAACAAATTGCTCAAACAGTGCCTTTAGAAAGTGATAATTCCCCTGAAACGCAAAATAAACCTGAAGAAGCAGAGGCCGCTGGATTTAAAAAGGCAACCCGTCAAGCGGATCGTAAGTCGTTAAAAATTCAACCTGGGCAACAGGTTTCATTACTTATTCTTCATTGTGCCTATGCTTTGGCACGGTTAATTTTTGAGGCCGATGAAGAAAATCGCCCGTTGCAATCTAAAAAAACGCTTCCCCGCCAAACCCATCAAAAGTCTTCGTAATTGGAAAATCCTTAGCCACCGCCAATATTTCCCTCTTGAGCTGCCTCATACAAAAATTCATCCAGTTCACCAGTCACTTCAGGGTTTGCACCAGGATGCGGTTTTTTGTCACACACAGGTTCGCCCCCATGGAGCATCTCTTCTTGGGTCGGAACTTCAGAATAGGCTAGATCTTGTGCTGTTTTTTCCAACTCTTTTTGACGCTTTAGGGCTTCTTTCTCGATTTCTTTACGAGTTCGCTTGGTCTTGGTTGCCACGTTTATCCCCTCCCCCATTTCTTTTATTGTGGCAATAAAGGGGAGCTCGAACAATTAGACACCTAGTGAATCGTGGCGTTTTGCAGTGACTACAGAACCATTGAATAGAATCGCTTAGATAAAAATAGCTTATTGCAGGTTATAAACTTCTGGGGAAAGGATGTAATCTTTAAACACCTTTGAATTGGAAGGGCGTTTGGGAACAAAATCTTCGTAGTGCATAAACTGGAGTTGCCTCAGCCCTCTCTCTAAAGACCGCCTTTCATCCAGTGAAATATAGAGTTTATTCTCTACAGCTGACATAAATAAGATACCCTTTCGACATTGTTTGAGTGGGAAGCATTTTTACTACGGTCATCATATGCAGAAGGATCAACTGGCGCAAACAAATCTTTCAACTACGTCTGTAATAACTTCATCAACGGACATTTCATCCACAAAATACCACTCAATACCCGGGAATCTTCGAAACCACGTCATTTGGCGTTTACTATATTGGCGGATATTAATTTCAATCTGGGTAATGGCACTTTCTAAGGTTCGTTTTCCTTGAATCACTTCAATAAGCTCGGGATAGCCATGGGCGTTTTGCAGGGCAAAACAGTTTCCATATTTTTCATAGAGGGTGGCAACCTCCTCTAAAAACCCCTCATCAAGCATTTGATGCAGTCGGTTAGCAATTTTTTCGACGTGTTTGTCTCGATTTGCGTAGGTAAGTCCAATGGCCATGGTGGGAAACTCTGGTTCAAAACGAGTTTTAGGTACTTTTTCACCCGTTTGTTCAATAATCTCTAAGGCTCGGATAACCCGAACCGTATCATTGGGATGAATATCTCCAGCTCTAGCGGGGTCTTTTTCTTGAAGCAGTTGATGCAGTCCTTCAGGGCCTTTTGCTTGAAGCTGTTTTTTGACATGGTCTCGGAAGGCTGGATCAACAGGCACATGGGGTAAGTGCTCTGGCTGGAGCAAAGCTCTTAAATAAAAGCCAGTCCCCCCAACCAGGATTGGCGTTTTATTTTCTTCCAAAAGACGATTTAAAATAGGCATCGCCATGGCAGCATAATTTCCTGCCGAAAAGTTTTCGGTGGGGGGCACAACGCCAATCATGTGATGTGGAATCCCCATCATCTCATCCGCGGTTGGGATGGCCACGCCGATGGCAAGTTCTTGATACACCACTTGTGAATCCACAGAGATTACCTCAGACTGTAGCCTTTTAGCTATGCCAGCTCCAATCCGGGTTTTTCCCGTTGCGGTGGGTCCTATAATGGCGATAATGTTAGGCTTGTTCTTGGCCATTAACCTGTTGAGCAATGTAGAGGAACATGAACAGTCCAAAGTAAACTGTTGCTAATATGGATAAAAAGGAACCAATAAAGGCGAGAAAGCTGGGCAAACTTTGAAAAATGAGGAACGTAAACCCGAGTAATCCAAAGAACAACATAATCAAAATGGTTCTTAACGGATGATGAAGTGCCTGTGACGCACTATAAATAAAGGCTTTAAAGGGGTTACATTGTTTAATGATAAGGTATTGCTGCCAATAATACGTCAGACCATTTAAAATCGCAATCAATATCATTGCACCAATTGCCAAAAGTCCCCATTCATTGAGTTGATTCTGTTGGATGGCGGGGAGTTTATCCACAATGTTTTGAATATCCTGTGGAGAGAGTTGACTTGTCGGCTGAAAGGCGGTTAAAAATGACGGGATACCAATATAGGTGTATCCGACCCACATGATGATTGCAATGGGGATGGCCATAATCAGGACCCAAAGAAACCCACCCACCAAAAAAGAGGGGCCATATTCACCCACGCCTGGGAAAAAGGCTTTTAGCAACACAAAAGGAGTATTCATCACGCCTTCTTCTTCCAATTTCTCAGGTGATGAAGGTTTTACCGTTGAAATGTCCTTTTTAAAAGTTTGCCAGTCCTCTACTGCCTTGTACATCATCATGTTCCAGCCGGCTTGGCAAAGATACACAATAGAAACAATACCCAAACAGATGACCCACCAGTTCCATTGGCCAAAATCGGGCGACTGATTGGGGATCACAAAATTAAATAAAAGCCCGATGAGAATGAGGCAGAAAAAAATAGGATAGACAATCACCAGGTAGCGAGCCAACATGGGAAGTGTTTCGGCAAAGAGCTGAACGAGTGAACTTTGCGGTTGCCCGCCTGAGGCGGTTTGTGGGGTCATATTGGGATCGGATTCTTGCGATGATGACATGGATTGCCGATTAAGCTTTCATTGAAATGAACATTCACAGTGTACGATAAAGGTCTTGTTGAAACAAGAATTAATGCACTGGACGAAGGCTATGAGACTGATTTTGAAGCTTACGAGTTCAAGTAAAGCCATTCAATGGGGTTATTTTTTGCGCTTTGGCAGTGTTGGGATATCGCCCTTTTTGATGTGTTCAGCCCAGACTGAGAGGGTATTCAAAAGGACGCCGACGCAGGTTTTCATATCCTGAATTGAAACAAACTCTTTTTTTGAATGGAAAAGCTGACCACCACCGCATAGATTGGGTGTTGGAAGACCATTTAATGTCAGTGTACTGCCATCTGTTCCCCCTCGGATAGGACGATCCTCAACCACCAGTCCACACCGTTTCATGGCTTCTTTGGCATAACCAGCCACGTGGGGAAATTTTTTCAAAATATCGCCCATATTCCGGTACGTTTCTGTCACAGTAACCTTAATTTTGCTGGTGGGGTTTTTCTGTTGCAAATCTGCACAAATGGCTTTCAGTCTTTCAATTCGTTTTAAAGAGTTTTGATAGTTAAAATCCCGAATCAAGATGGAATAGGTCGCTTGCTCAGGGTTGCCAGTTTGATCATAGACGTAATAAAACCCTTGCATTCCCTCGGTAGTTTCCGGTCGAGCGTTTTTGGGTAATCGGCTAACCAATTGTGTTCCAATGATAATGGGGTTTACCAGACCACCTTTTTTACCAAAGCCTGGATGTACGGGTACCCCTTCAATGCTCACATCCACTTTATGCGCATTGAATGTCTCGGTTTCCAGTGATGCGGGGCTATCACTATCGGCGGTATACGCAAAGTCCGCCCCAAATTTTTGAATATCAAAGTGTTTGATATAATCGCCGGTTTCCTCATCTGGGGTAAAGGCCACCCGGATTCGAGGGTGTTTGATATCGGGGTTCTCTTTTAAGACTTTCAATGTTTCTAGGATCTCGGCAATACCTGCCTTGTCATCAGCCCCTAAAAGGGTTGTTCCATCAGATGTGATAATATCCTGTCCTTTTCGGCCTTGAAGGTGTTTGGCTTTAATGGTGGTGTCCCCTTTCAGGACAATATTGCCACCCTGATAGTTTTTGTGAATTTGGGGTTTGACGTTGTCGCCAGGTGCTGCATTGGAGGTATCCATATGGGCAAACAGGCCAATGATGGGTTCATTTTTACCGGTGTTTAAGTTACTAGGGAGTGTCGCCGTGACAACACTATTTTGATCTGTATGGATGTCTTCTAAACCATAATCATGAAGAATACTGGTGATGTATCCTGCAACAACGGTTTGGCCTGGGGTGCTGGGATGAGAGGTTGCATCATCTTTGGAAGTGCTTCCAATTTTGGCCAGATTAATAAATGTTTTGACTAAACGATTGGTATTTACTAATTGAGTGACATTTTGAGCAGGTGAAGAGCTGGTTCTGCTGCTTACAGTGTTCAACTCAGGAAGAAGGCTTAACTGAGCAACGTTTTTATCTGCTGGTTTCGGCTGTTTTTTTTGGGTTCCGAACATGGGAGCTTGGGCTACTGGAGAGACTGACATTAATCGCATCATGAAAACATCCCCGTTATTTCTTTAATTTAAAAAAGATTTTAAATTAATCTCAAAACCTTAATCAAGGAATGTTTCAATCTGTAACGCTGGAGCGAGGGCTTATATTAGAGTGAATTTATTGCAGTTTCTTCACGTTTTATTGTGTTTGGCAAAAAACTTTAGTAGAACCATTGAAGTTTCCAAGGGTAAGGTTTGTTTTTAATAGGTGAAATTAAGGCATGGGGATCAATTGGGTTTCTGGTGCTTCAAGGCATCCCATGAGGCCATCTTTAAGAGCTAATGGTAGGGATTTTGCGGGGTGGTCAGCAAAATTCTCTCCTTTCCCACGTTTTGGGGCAGAAGAGCCACAAAAATCCAAAAATTCATCGGGACAGCCTTTAAAGCCTTCAAGGGGTTGGCTATCTTTTATACGGCAAAACTTTTTTCGGGGAATGTCATACACTGCTATGATTTCTTCTCTTGCTGGTGGTTTTGCGTTGGCGGTAGCAAGCCTTCTTCCTGGAAACCCTTCGAAACAAGAAAAGACAGAGGCTATGACTTCAATATCTTCTTCTGAAGAGCTTCAAGGTTCTCCTCTAGGCACTTACGATCATTCTGCTAAAATTCCTATTGTTCAGGTTAAGGCGGAGGGGGAGCTATTACAGGATTTAGAATCGCTTAAAAGGCTGCTGAATAAACTGGGACTTGTGACGATGTCCGTGGGGATTGGTGCAGGCTGTTTAAGTGATTTGGGTGTTGGTATGAAACACAAGCAACCCACTTTGGTACTGGCCAATATGATTTTTTTAGCGGCATCCCCCTTTTTTATCAATGAATCTGCAATGGCTCGGGGTATTTTTTTGTTTTTACTAGGGCCATGTTATGCAGGGGGTGCCAATGTGGTGCGAAACAAATATCAAAAACCGCCGCCAAAGAACCCCAAAAAATGCGATATCTCCTTATCGAACTTGCCTCAAATGATTCGTCATATTGCAAGCGATCATCAAGCTGTCTTGGCGAGCACTCAAAAAACGTTGCCTGAAATAAAGGCCATGGTGAAAGATGTTCTTCAGATAGTGAAAGCCATGAGCCGTGGCCAAAAAGTCAGTATTCAACCTTCTTATGACAGGACCTTGGTTGGGGCATTGTGTCATTATACGGGGGGCAGTATTTTAATGGCCTCCGGTGGTCATCCAGGAGTGGCCCTTGTTGGGTCTGTTATTGCCACCATGGGGGGCTTAAGTATGGATTTGGTTTGGCTTGGGGTGGGCACACAAAGAAATGATAAAACAGGGACGGCTTTAAAATGGGGTGTTCCCATTCAACTTGCTGGAAAATGTTTAATGTTCACTAACCTAGGGTATGCCATGGAGCAAATTGGTCAAGGAACGCTCTATTTAATCGCTGCCGAACTGAATCAGCCCACTGATGAAACAGAGTCGGAAAAACCCCATGCAGAGGATTCAAAAGATAACAACCCGCCTAAGCCTTTAATGTAAGAATACGTTGAGAAGCAGTTTTTCCGGAAGATTCTCCCATGGCCCAGCACACGGCTTGAATTCGTAAGGAGGATTGCGCCACAAATGAAGCTGAAATACAGCGTCCCACCACCAGCATATTCTCAATGCCTACAGGCTCCAGGCAGCGTAGGGGGATTTCGTAATAATCCCCGTCTTTAAGCTTTTGAAGCCCGCCTTTATCAGCGTTGGGAGACGCTTGATGGATATCAATGGGGTAAGAAGATTTGGCAACAGCTTCTTCTGGAAATTTACGGCATGCCAGGATATCTTCATCCGTTAGGACATATTTCCCTTGGATGCGGCGGCTTTCTCGGATACCCATTTGAGAGGCAATTTGCATCAAAAAGCTGTCCTCAAATCCAGGTAGCTTAGCCTGACAAAACTGAACCAATCGGGTGATTTGTTGACGTCCTTT
This sequence comes from Vampirovibrionales bacterium, assembly GCA_025449835.1. Lineage (GTDB taxonomy): Bacteria > Cyanobacteriota > Vampirovibrionia > Vampirovibrionales > JAGQHJ01 > JANWIO01. The sequence goes on along the minus strand of JANWIO010000144.1, from coordinate 10,308 downwards.
CATATAGGCATATTGAATGTCTTTTGGGTCTAAGGGGTCAAGAGGATGGTCGGTTTCGATTCGAGGGCAATTAAAGGAAACGACGCCTGGCATGCCAGGAACGGAGAAAATCTGAAAATAGGCCGCTTCTGCGGATGTAATCAAGCCTTCTGCAATGCCTTCCTCAAAGTAAGGACGAAGGACCCAGCCAGGGCCATCTAACGTGTGGGCTGTAGAGACCATCCAATGACCATTGGGGTGATGAAAAACGGCACTGTTTTTCATCTCTGGATCAACTTCTTCGAGCCAGTTGGCCAAGCGCATTAAATTAACGCCGCCCATTAAAAATCGAAGGGTCATGGCCTGCCGTCCCGGATCAGAGAGCATGGGGACCCCTGCAAGATGGGACAGCTCTGCAGTCCCTGAAGCATCACTGTAAAAAGGGGCAATAAATTCGATTTTCTCGCCGTTAAAGAAGCCAATCGCTTTTTCAATTGTATTTCCAGTGCGAATAACATCGATGAGTTCCAGGTTAAAGAAAACCTGGACGCCAGCAGTGGTACAGACTTCATCAAGGTAGGTTTTTAAAAGCTCCGGGTTAACCCAGCCAGGGTTATTGTCTGAAAATCTTTCTGCACCCCCATATTTTTGGGATAAGCCATCTAAAACTTCTTGATAGATACCCTGAGTAAGATTTTGACCTTTGGATTGGTTTGGCATCATTGGGGTTACCAAGGATGCCGTTGCCGTACCGCCCAGGTAGCCATTTTTTTCAATCAGGATGGTTTTTGTCCCGCCTCGTGCGGAGGCAATGGCTGCGGCGACACCTGCTGAACCGCCTCCCACCACAATCACATCTGCTTGGTAACTCATGTTAGTCCCTTTATTTCGTGAAATTTATGGTGTTTCAGTGAGGTGTTTGAAATTGCTATCAAACTGGTCCCGATAGGTTTCCAGGAGCTTCCAGTTGGTCATATCAAACGTAACCGGGGTAACTGAAATAAAATTATTGCGAAGTGCCATGACATCGCTGTCTTCAGCTTCATCACTATCGTCAATAATTTCACCTGCCAGCCAGTAATAAACCTGGTTTCTGGGGTCGAGACGCTTTTCATAGGTATCGGTATACATTCGAATACCCAGGCTGGTTATTTTGATACCGGCAACCTCGCTAAACGAAACCCCTGGCATGTTTACATTTAAAAGCGTTTTGGGAGGCAATTGGGCTTCCACCACTTGGGGAACAAATTCTGCAATAAAGTCTGCGCCCGGTCTGAAGTCGGCATTTTTGTCTTGACCATTCACCAAAGACACCGCAACACTCGGGACACCTAATAAAGCGCCTTCAAGGGCTGCGCTGACGGTGCCGGAGTATAAAATATCAGCGCCTAGGTTTGGGCCATGATTGATGCCTGAAACGACAATATCCGGTTTAACCTCTAAAACGGCATTTAAGGCAATTTTAATACAATCGCTTGGGGTGCCTGTTACAGCATAAGCTCCTGCAATTTCTCCGCCTAGGTCAATCTCTTCAACACGCAAGGGTTTATGGAGGGTAAGGGCATGACCTGTGGCACTCCGTTCTCTATCTGGTGCAACCACATACACCTCATATTGAGAAGACAGCCTTTCTGCTAGGGTTCTTATCCCTACCGCATGGATACCATCGTCATTTGAAAGTAGTATTTTAATCATCTATCACTATCTAAATCAAAGCTAATTAATACAATTGGATTTATCATAAACTCTTTAAGTCCTTAAAAACGCCGATAAAAATACCCTCTAATGAATCCTTCATCCATGTTTTCAAGATATCCCCAGAATAAAGATGAAATTTCCTCCTGGCTAAGCCGTTCTCGAATAACGTCAAGGACCAAGGTTTTGATGTCAATATCTTTTTGAATATCCTGATGCCCGAGAATTCGGTATAACTCATCCTTTGTCAAGGAGAAAAGCCTTTCTGGATTAATCCTATTTCTTTCTATTATAGCGATTTTCTAACGCCTGCGTTGATGGGCTTACGCAGAATCATAAGTTTAGAGGAGAGGCACTTTTTAAAATGGAGGGTTTTTTATGAAGTGAAAGGATTTCTGAAGAGCGGTTTATTTACATCAAATCCGTTGGTAAAACTTTCCTTTTGCAAGTGATTCTCATTTGCTGTAGGATAAGCACAGATATCGAAAAGGACCTCTTGTTTAAATGAAATCTACCATGTTGACACTGAATGATATCAAGACGGGGCAAACCGTTGTCATTAAAAATATTATGGATGTGGGGATTGCGACGCAGGCAATGCGAATGGGGATTGCGATTGGTGAAAGTGTTACGTGTATTGCTCGGGTTCCAGCAGGCCCAACGGTAATTCAAAAGGGTGGTATGGAGTTGGCCATTGGTGAAGGTTTATGTTGCCAAATTGAGGTTGCGTTCGAATGAATTCTATGACTCAGGATCCGTATGTTTGTTCTTCAGGGACAAGCTGCTGTGGGCCCACTGAGGAAATTCCCATCGATATTTCTGAAACCATTGTTTTGGCGGGCAACCCCAATGTGGGTAAATCGGTTGTTTTTAACGCTCTAACGGGGTTGTATACTAATGTGTCCAACTTCCCGGGCACCACGGTGGATATTCCCAAGGGGATGCTCTCAGATAAACGACTTTTAAAGGATACACCTGGGGTTTATGGGCTTTCTAAATTTTCAGAAGAGGAATTTGTTGCTGAAAAAGCCATTTTAGCTGCGGATAAAGTGATTAATGTGGTCAGTGCGTTAAGCTTGGAACGGGATTTGTTCTTAACGCAGCATATTATTGATTTTCAAAAGCCCATGATTGTGGTGTTAAATCAGATGGATGAGGCCAAAGGCCAGGGGCTGGAGATTGATGTGGCCCAATTGCAAAAATATTTGGGTGTTCCTGTGATTCCCACGGTGGCTATCACAGGAGAAGGGATTGATAAAATTTTACCGGCTTTGGCCAATGCTTGCCCAGGAAACCCCATGCCGGATTGTCCTGATGTTGAGCAACTGAAGCAATTAGAAGAAAACCCCGTCAAACGCTTGCATATTTATGGTTTAAGACGCCAATATGTGAATGGGTTATCACAGCGGGTTCTCTCCAAAGGTGTTGCTTCAGCGAATTTTTCGCTTTCAAGGCTTATGGGTAAACTGTTTTTAAATCCCCTTGTGGGGGTTATTAGTGGCGCCATCGCCATGTTTGCCCTTTATCAGATTGTTGGCATCTGGATTGCTGGGGATTTGGTGAATATTACCGAAAAAACCATTATGTTGGGGTATGTTGTGCCTGCGATTCAAACCGTTGTGGGAGCTGTTTTCCCAAAAAATACAGCGATTTACACTATTTTAGCCGGGGAATTTGGCGTATTAACCATGAGTTTGCAATACATCTTTGGGGTGCTTTTCCCGCTGATTGTTGGGTTCTATGTTTATATTTCGATTCTGGAAGATTGTGGCTATCTTCCCAGGATTGCAGTTCTCTCTGATGGCTTGCTTTCTAAGATTGGGTTAAATGGTCGTGCGGTGATTCCCATTATTTTAGGGTTTGGATGTGTTACCATGGCAACGGTTTCTACCAGAGTCTTGGCAACGCAGCGTGAGCGGACCATTGCGTCTACGATTTTAGCCATTACGATTCCTTGTTCGGCTCAAATTGCAGTTATTATTGCACTTATGGCATTGGCCGGTGGCTTCAAAGCCTGGCTCGTATACTGTACTATTTTATTTGTAGTACTTTTGGTGCTGGGCACGCTCTTAAATAAATTATTACCGGGTAAATCAACCAGTTTAATGCTGGATTTACCGCCAATGCGGTTACCCAGTATCAAAAATATTGCTCGAAAAAGCTGGGTTCGGACCATGGTTTTCTTAAAAGAGGCCGCTCCTTTGTTTATTATTGGATCGCTGTTAGTGAGTATTACCCAGGTTACAGGATTATTAACGGCATCTGAACATCTTCTGGCACCGATTACCGTTAACTTGCTCCATCTTCCGGCGCAAACGGCCAGCATTTTTATTATGGGGATGGTCCGTAGAGACTTTGGCGCCGCGGGGCTTTATATGTTGGCCAACCAAATGACGGCGTCCCAAATTTTAACCGCCTTAGTGACCATTACACTATTTGTCCCCTGTATTGCATCCTTCACCGTTATTTGGAAAGAACGCGGGATTACAGAGTCTTCAATTGTCTTGGCGGGCTCCTGGCTTATCGCGTTTGTAGTGGGGGGGATTGTAGCACATTTGGTGGGTGGGTCTGGAATTTTATAAACTCGGTGCTAAAGTCAGCTTCGGGTTTACTGTAAACCTCTTGCCCACGAATAAAGGTCTTGATCACTTGAGAGCTATCTCCCAGATAGACCAGTTGTGACAGAATTTCTTCAATCGATTGGTCTTCGGCGGTTTCTAGGCAGTTTAAATTCTGGGTATTGAGGACGATAAAATCTGCGGATTTACCGACTTGGAAGTTTCCGGTTTCATCCTCTAGTGAAAGCACTTTGGCTCCCCCTAAAGTGCCTTGGTAAATGGCTTCCATGGGGCTTACAAAGCCATGATTTTTGAGCTGCATTTCATCCATAGCCCGCATTACTCGAAACAGGCAAAGATCAGGCCCTCCACCGATATCAGAGCCTAAGGCGAAGGGGATATGGTATTTTCGGAATGCTGGTAGGTTAAAAAAGCCACTTTTTAAGAAAAAGTTGGATGTGGGGCAATGGGCAATCCGGGTTTGGCTGGTGAGTAACAGAACGAGTTCCTCTGAGGAAAGGTGAATGCCATGGGCCATCACGGTTCGTGGGCCTAAGCATCCTGTATGCTGGTAAATTTGCGTGTAAGAATATTGATTGCCATAAAGTTTTTCCACTTCCTCAATTTCAGTTAGATTCTCTGAAAGATGGGACTGAATGTAGCTTTCAGGAAAACGTCGGTGTAAATCACCGGCAGCTTCCAACAATTCTTGCGAGCAGCTTAAAGCAAACCGGGGTGTAAAAGCGTACCGAATGAGATCATTGTTTTCGCCATGCCATGATTTGGCCAGACGCTCAGAGGCCAGAATGGACTCTTTTGTGTTTTCCAATAGGCTTTGGGGGGCGTGTTGATCCATCATGACCTTGCCCATAATCACCCGCATCCCTGAATACTGGGCCGCTTCAAAAGCAGTGTTTGTGGAAGCTTCATGAACTGAGGAATACACCATTGCTGTGGTGGTGCCGTTGGCTTTCAGGCTTTCAAAAAAGAGACGAGACAAACTTTCAGCATAGACTGTGTCTGCAAAGGCCTCTTCAACTGGGAAGGCATACCGATTTAACCAATCAAGAAGGGTTCCGGCTGTTTTTCCCCGAATGGGTAGTTGGGGCAGGTGGGTATGAACATCAATGAGCCCTGGAAGAATCAGATAATCTGAAAAATCAAGGGTCATGGTAATCCCTTGGATTTGTTTGAGAAGTGGGTACTCGCCAACCGCTTCAATTCGGCCAAGGGCATTCATCAAAAATGCGCCGTTGGTATAGTATTCCCATTGGGATGGACTTGTTGGATTGTAAATCTTTCCTCTAACCAATATTTTCTCTGTAGGCATATAAGACCCCCCGCTTGTTCAATGCCAAAACCTTGTCAACTATAAGCAAAGTGTTCTGTTCTGTCAATCGGTACTCGATGACTATTACAGGAATTATACAATGATTTCAGGTTGAGATTTATAAAGGATAATCAAAAAATACAGGTTAGTCTAAACGCCTTTTCATCTCTGTTAAAGAAGCAGGTCAAGCAAGTTATTCAGCAAATGGCCAAGATGATTGAGGTTAAAACCAGGGTATCTTGTTTGACGCAAAGATTAAGAAATGTAAAACAGGGGCGGTTTGAGCAACTTATGGCCTTTGCAGTACACAACATCATTATTCAAAAAGTTCAAACATATCGTTTTGGGGCAATTTTAAAAATTTACTGTTTTATACAAGATAATTATTTGTTCAGAAAATTATGAGGAGATTCTAAAAATGAAAATTCAATCAGGTGTCACATTTGCAGGTCAAATTTATGTCAAACGACATGGTCGGACGGAGGATGAAGGGCCGGAGGGCTTTCGTCATTTCCTGAAAAGCTTTGCACCAGATGCAAAGGGTAGTTTTGAGGCTCTCTGGCCAGCCATACAACAATCAAAATTCGATGTCATTGTTGAGCATTGGGGGACATCCGGCCTAGAGGGCGCCATGTCAGAATGTACCGTATCCGTTACTTCTGCTGAGCCAACACCAAAAACCATTGTTCTCGGGTCAACGCTGGAAGACTCCTATCAGGCGGTTAGAGAGTTGCTTTCCCCCCGGTGGGGCGTTCGTTTAACGAGTATTTTCAAAGGCAAATCGCCTTTCGTTAAAAAAGACGCACCGGTTTGGAAAAAGCTTCGCCAGACACTTTTATAAAAAACGGTTCTGTCACATTAATAAATTGGAAAATGAGTAAAATTAGAGATCTCCCTGTATTACTCGGTTTCGTTAGTCAAGAAACGGATTCCTTTAAAGCAAAGGGGGCTGAGAAACACGCCTCGCAATAAACCCTTCCATGATACTTTCTTCAGACTTTGGAATGAATGCAACAGAAGCGGTTTTATTGCATTTGCAGAGCCCTTTCGATAATATCTCTAAATAATAGTTGTATGGGGAATGTGTTGTGATACGGGTAACCGCAGTTAATACAGCGAATACAGCTTTTAGATCAACGCAAAGCCAAGGGTCTTCAAAAACAACAATCCCGGTATCGGTACGGTTTGGTGGCAGCCATGATGTACCGACGAATGCATTATTGCACAATGAGCCGGTTGTTACCCAAATTAAAACCTGGCTGAAAAATGTGAAAGATTATCATCAGTCTTATGCAACATCTTACCTGTATTTTCATAACCCCATTCGGCTTTGGCGAATTCCCCTTCATTATGAAGTTTGTTTAGGTGATGTTATTGGTTTTGTTCCCAAAGACCAATTGAAAGAAAATCAAGCTCGACTGATGAAGGCACAAGCAATGACATGTCAAATTTATGGAAAACATCCTTCAGGGTTGGTTTTCGCTTGTGAGCCTGGCACACAAGAGGGCTGGATTATTCGAGACATTCGAGATGAAAATATTGACTTTACAGATAAAAAACTGGGCTTAATGGGGTTTGATCCATCCTTGAAACAATATAAACCCACACGCCAGCATTATAAAATGCTGGATCAGTTTATTAAGGGGGTTCGGAAAAGAGATCCGGGTATTTGGGAAAAGCTCAATTTAACCCCATGCTATGAAGTGACTCGGGAAAGCGCCCAAAAGCTGCTTCAATCAGAGGTGGGTTGGGTGAGTACAAATTTATCAGTAACCTATTCTATTCAAGGGAAACAAGAAGTACATTCCATATTTGACCCCATTTTTGAAGGCTGGCGAGGTAAAAAAGCAAAATAATTTGTATGCCATACCGGTTTCAGAATAATGAGAAAGTGCGACGATTCAACCAGGTTCGAATATAACAAAGGCACATCATGAAGAAACGATTAATCGTAGTTGGAGGCGGTGCAGCCGGCTTTTTTGGGGCCATTCGGGCAAAGGAAATGAACCCGCAACTGGAGGTTTTGTTACTGGAATCGGCAGTAAAGCCCTTGGGAAAAGTAAAAATTTCAGGTGGAGGGCGGTGCAACGTTACCCATGCCTGTTTTGATGTGGGGCGTTTGGTGCAATATTACCCTCGGGGGCAACGTGAGTTGAAAGGTGTTTTCAGTCGTTTTGGCCCCCAAGAGACTGTGGATTGGTTTGAGTCTCATGGGGTTCGTCTTAAGACAGAATCAGATGGCCGGATTTTCCCCGTGACAGATAATTCTCAGACCATTATCGATTGTTTGCTTGGGGTGGCCCAGTCAGTCGGGGTTAAAATTCAGGTTAAAACTCCTGTACAAGCGATTTTAAAAACCAATGTTGGCTATGACGTTATAACATCGCATCAACGCTTTCAAGCCGATGCCATACTCTTGGCAACAGGGAGTTCTCGAAAAGCCTATGAGTGGACAACATCTTTGGGACATACAGTTATTGAGCCGGTTCCGTCTCTTTTTACATTTAATATTCAAGATGAAAAGCTTCAAAACTTGGCAGGGATTAGCTTTCCCTCTGTGAAAGGCGTTTTAGAAGTTCCTGGTGAAAAAGCCATCATTCAAGAAGGTCCTTTGCTCATTACCCATTGGGGACTCAGTGGGCCTGTTGTCCTAAAGTTATCGGCATGGGGGGCCAGAGTGTTGTACCATTCACAATATCAGGGCAAGTTTATAGTCGATTTTTCGCCTGAAATTGATCAGGAAAGTTTGCGGCAAAATCTGATTGCCCAAAAAGCCAAAACACCCAAGCGATACATTGAGAATGAATGTCCATTGACCTTGCCAAAGCGATTTTGGCAATCTTTATTGGTGACAGAGGAAATTGTGCCAGAAACCCAGTGGGGTGATGTCCCGCAAAAAACTTTAAATCGCCTCAGTGAGACCTTAAAACGGTGCGTTTTTGAAATCCACGGCAAGGGGGTTTTCAAGGAGGAGTTTGTGACGGCTGGAGGTGTCTCACTCAAGGAAATTGACTTGAAAACCATGGAAAGCCGACTTGCTCCAGGGCTTTATCTCGCTGGAGAAATCATTGATGTGGATGGTTTAACCGGGGGCTTTAATTTTCAGAATGCCTGGTCAACAGGGTGGATTGCTGGAGAGTCTGCTGCCAGAACGCTTGCCAATTAGCGGACAGAGATTCCTTTTAACTGCTGTTGAAAGATGCTTTTGACTTCAGTCCAAGCACTAAATGCAGCTTCTGGGTTATAACTGCCACGTCTATCACAGAAAAACCCATGAGCAGCATCTGGATAAACAATAATTTTATGAGGTACACGGCCTCTTTCAAGAGAACTTTCAATCATCTGAATATCCTCTTGCGAGATAGAGCTGTCATTTTCACCATATAAGCAAAGCATGTAGCCCTTTATTTCTCCTGATTTGTCAACAGGAGGCTCTTCTTTTCCAGGGAGATCTCTGGCGATGCCTGCACCATATAAAGAGGCTGTTACTGCAATTTCGGGAAGCGTTGCAACAACATAATTCACATAACCTCCAAAACAAAAGCCGATAGAACCAAACCTGTCTTTGGGGCTTACTTGGGAATGGTTTTTAAGAACTTGGATGGCTGCTTTTGCATCGATTTCCATATCGGCTTGGGTCACCTTATCTTTGTAGCGTTTTCCTTCTTCAACATCTGCTTGGGTATAGCCCAGTTGAACACCAGGTGCCACCCGATGATAAAAATCAATGGCCATGGCCACATAGCCTTCTTTTGCAATACGTTGGGTTACATCTTGAATATGCTCGTTAATCCCAAAGATTTCCATAAAGACCAATACTGCCGGGTAAGACCCTGCTTCGGTGGGTGCGGCCAGAAAAGCCTTCATCTCTCCATCATTGGTTTGAATGTTTTCCCAAGTGGTTTGAATATCCATCATCTACGTTCTCTACCTCAAAAATTAGCTCAATAACTTCTTTCATTTAGATTTTAACGAAAAACCAGTCCAAAACAAGAGGTCGAGGTGCTGAGATGTAAACCAGCAAAATGCGTTTGCGGATGGTGCTGAAATCGAGGGTGCTTTCTACCGCAGGGTAAGCCGCTTCGGAAAAACAAGGGATCCTAAAGGGTAAAACGTAAATTTATACAAACGACTAACAAATACTGCCCTCATCGGTAATAGGCAGCACCTATTGCTTTGGCCATAATATGCACAGTGATTCAACTCTCTTCCACTCATAGAACATACAGCGGGCCTCAGGTTACTGAGGCTTTTTCTTTAGGGCATGATTCTACAAAATAGCCACATGCCTGAGAGACCGTGTTTTGAATCAGAAAAAGTTTTTTGCTTACCCGTGTCGAAATGTAACGCCGTGACCGTCCTTGGGATAGAACCATTCAATGGATTGATAGGTGCACCCCAGACGACACGCACCACATTCAAAGCAGTTTTCATAGGCAACGAGATTACGACTTTGAGATGAATCCCAATGGTACACGTTGGCCGGACAAAAATAATTACATGCCTTTGTTTCGCACCGTTGGCAGTCATTTTGGTTTGGAATCAGGTGTGAACTTGGCCCCGGCTTATACTTAACGGTAAATAGTTTTTCCTCAATTGTTGAATGGGGAATGGTTTCTTGAGTGCTCATCGTACCACAGGCCCTCCTATCTTAATCATATCCATGACCATCCGGGCAAAGGATCGTTTTTTAAAGGTTGTTCCAACGAATTGTTTGAGCTTTTCCTTTTTGGGAACACTGTCAAC
>JANWIO010000143.1 GCA_025449835.1 Vampirovibrionales bacterium | reverse complement strand
AGGCTGTTGGACAGAGGATACCATTACCGATGATTTGGATCTTTCGACCAAACTACATATAGCAGGCTGGGATGTTCGATTTATCGACAGCGTGTGTGTTGAGGAAGAGGGGATTGTTCAGTTTAAACCACTTTTGAAACAGCGACGACGTTGGGCAGAAGGCAGTTTAAAACGTTATTTAGAGCATGGGATTGAAATTTTAACCTCGCCACATGTTTCACGACGGGCCATGTTAGACATGCTGGCGTATTGTATGGAGTTTATTATGCCTCTATGGGTGGCCACAGATTGCTTTTTGCAGGTGATTAACCTGTTTTGGGGAGAATGGCCACGGCATCTGATCAGTTCTTTTATTATGATTCCGGCCATGGGGGTCTTCTTCTTTACCGGCTTGTTTCAAGCGATTCGTCATTATGAAAAACCAGGCTTGTTTAAAAGCTCTCTGTGGGCTTTTGAGACGGGACTCTTTTTGATGATTGTCTGGATTCCCGTTGTCATGTGGATTACCACGAAGATTCTGATTTCTAAAGATGAAGGGCCTTTAAATTGGGGAAAAACAGAACACTTGGGGACACAAACTATTAGCCCAACGTCTCGTTTAGCCCGAATTAAGAATTTTATTCAGGGGGCGGCGGGAAACCCTCCGATTCATTCTTAGCATTTGTGGGGCGATAAAAGGGTGAGTGTCTCCTGGCCAAACAGATCAACGGTTTTAATCCCAACCAAAGCTGTTGGGCTTGGTAGGACATCTTCGGGATACTGGATCTCGGTTTGCAGATGCCTCTTTTTTCGGGATCGAAATGTTTGCCAGTGAGTGTGAAAAGGTTTGTTGGGGTGATAGTCAAAATCAATGGCCCAGCCATCGAGCCAGTTGAATCCATTATCTAAGGTTGATTTTTCAAAAAGATGACGCTGCTTGGAGGGAACTTCAAGGGGAACCAATAAAAAGGATTTTAAACGGACCGTGAGGGTTTTTTCTTCGAAGATGCATTCGGCATCAAGCTTTCCGCTTTCAAAAAAGCAAAGCGATGGCGTTGGGTTATTCTGTAATACTTCTCTGGGGATGGGAATCAGCCTGATCTTGACGGAGTAGCGATTTTCCAGGGCCATTGCGGTGGCATCAATACTGGGTTCAAATTGCCAGGCCAAAAGATGAATCTCGGCGTATTCTGGATGGAGACAGGCTCGAACCAGGGGCTCCAGATCGAGTTTACGTAAGGGTGTATCGCATGGGTGAACATAGCAGGCGGCCTTCCCTTTTTGACCTTGGAAAACCTTCGCTTGAGAAGGGGCAATGGGTGTGGCAGCATAAGCCTTTAAAATCATCTGGTGATATAGAATTGAATTGTTCTCAAGTGTCTTTTCAAGCCAATATTGGGATTCTTGTAGCCCTAAGCCATAAATGTCAAAAGCAGGTAGAGAGGGTGAGGTCTGTGGGATCTGGAGGAGACGCTTCCGACAAGTTTGTATGGCAAATCTTCCCGTATCGACGCCAATCCAACGACGCCCCAGTTTTTCTGCCATGGCCAATGTTGTGCCGGAGCCGCAGAAAAAATCAGCCACCCAATCTCCGGGATTTGAAGAGGCTTGGATAATGCGAGATAGTAAGGCTTCTGGTTTTTGCGTAGCGTAATTGACCCGTTCTTCTGAGCCAGATTGAAGGCTGTTGATATCGGTCCAATAATCTTCTGGGGTTTTCCCTGCATCTAAATAATATTTATAGTAACGTGTTTTCCCTTGAGCATCTTTGGATCCATAGACCAATCGGTATTTTCGACCCTCAGAATCTGTTTCAAGACGGCCCCCAAAACTGGTTTTACCCGACTTCATTTCGATTTTCACAGCATCTGCATTAAAGCAATGCTTCCCGGCAGATTTGGCGTAAAACAAAATGGTGTTATGTTTACGACCAAACATTTTTTTTGATTTGGCACCCTGGGAAAAGCACCAAATAATTTCGTTGAGAAAGTTCTCTTTGCCAAAAATCTCATCCAAGAGTAAGCGCATTACCCCACTCACCCGCCAGTCAATATGGAGATAGATGCTGCCGTCTGGCGTCAAAAGGGAGTGCATCAGGCGAAGACGTTGAGACATCATCTCTAGATAGGCAGAGGATCCTTCTCCCCATCGGTCTTGGTAAGCAAATACTTGAAGCTTTGACGCATTGGGGGCGGATTTTTCAGGCCCAATAGGGATATTGACTGTAAAGTCGGTACCCACATCATAAGGGGGATCACAATAGATGAGCTTGATCTTTTCTTTAAAGTCAGGCAGTAATCCTGCCATCACCAGCTTGTTATCACCAAGGATTAATCGATTTTTGGGCGTTTCTAAATGGGGAGACTGGGAGGTGGAGGCCGCTGTTTTCTCCAGGGGATGAAGCTGGATAGTGCCTTGGGGAAACGGGGTTTCTTGGCGGTTGCCATAAACATCATACTTGCCGGGCCAAATCAGTTCTGTTTGGCTTTGGCTGAAGGGGTGTGGATTATCCGGCCCCCAGGGTTGCTTCTGAACGGCGGATTTTGGGTTGGGATCGAGGGTATTTTGAAACATTTTCTAGGCCATGTTTAAGAACAGGTTGGCATTATTCTACGGAAGATGCGGTTTAAAAAGAAGGGGGAGAGAATGCGTTTTGATATAGATTTGATTGAAACCGGCTTAAAAATGCCTGGGCATCTTCGTCTTCATGTGTTTCAAGGAGAAGTTGCTTGTATTGAAATTGATCAAATCGATAATATTTGGGGTTTAATCCCATGGAGCGGATGAGCCCTAAATCTTTGAGAAATTTGAGATTTTTTTTAATGTAATCTCGATCCAATTTCAGCAAACGAGCTAAATCTGCCGAGGTTAATAACATCTCAGGAGCATTTAGAGCCTCTTCTGAGGCTTCGGTGGCCACTTGAATGTGGCGAGCCAATTTTAAGAGGACTTCAAGACGGCGTTCATCAATCATGCGTTTAAACCCTCATCATAAGTCTATTTCAAAAAAACAAAAGAGGTAATGGGGGGAGTCGTAAAATGAAACAGGATACAGAAAAAACTGCAATAACCCTATCGGTTCACGAATAAGCAAAAATGACGTTTCTCATGCTATTGAAGAGCTTGGTTTGTGTTGTTTTTTGAGTAGCAACCTGTTAAACAGAATATTTTTCATATTTTTAATAATTTGTATATTGAAAACAAAAAGTAAAGCTAGTATACTAAGTATAGTAAAAACATATCTTGCTTTAAGGATGTTTTGGTGAGAAGAAAAAACCATTATAAAGCCGTTATTACAGTTTTTTCGGGTGTATTCATCTCTGTTTTTGCAGGTTCTGCTTTAGCAATGCCTACATATCAGGCGTCAGTAAACCCGTCTCAATATTTTGATGGGTATAAACAAACCTCCTACTATGATCTTCAGGAGGGAGGGAAGCTGGCTGATCACGGTGCTTTTGATCAGGCCACGCCCTATTTTCAGGACGCTGTTGAGAAAAATCCGACCAGTGTGATGGCCCAATATAGCCTTGGATATAGCCTGATGGAAACTGCTTCAGTATCGGCTTCACCTCGCGATCAGGCTGAAATGAGAAAGCAGGCAGAATGGGCTTTTCTTCGTGTGAGAGATTTAAATCCTGATTTATCTTTAACCTATTACAAATTGGGAAAATTGGCATTGTTCCGAAAAGACTACAAGGCGGCTTGCAGCTATTATCAATCGGGTGTTCAAAGTGACCCTGATAATTTTACCTTGTGGTTTAATCTGGGTGCGGCAGATGAAAAAATTCATGATTTACAAGGTGCCGAAAATGCCTATCTTAAGGCGGTTCATTTAAACCCTAAATTTGTGTTTGCCACCAATAATTTGGGATTGCTCTATGAGGAGACTAATCGTCCTGACCTGGCTGAGGCAGCATACCGGGATGCCTTAAATGAGGTTCCTGATTATAACTATGCCCGGCTTAATTTAGGCAGTTTGTTGCAAAGTGAAGGCCGCTTGGATGAAGCCATTTCCCAATATCAGCAGGCCATTCAATATGAGCCTACCAACGCTTGGGCCTACATTTATTTGGGGAACGCTTATTATCGTCAAGATAATTACGAAAAATCTCTGGATGCGTATAAAAAGGCTATTTCGCTGAAGCCGGATTACCCAACTACCTATTATTTAGAGTCATTGGTACTCGAAAAACTCAATCGTCCTGATGAGGCGTTGGCCGAAGGCTTGCACTATATTAATCTTGCCCCACATGGGCTCTTTTCCAAAGAAGCCGGTGTGCTGGTGATGACGTTGCAGCAGTCGAAAAAGAGATCTGCAAGCGCTGAAGATAAGCCTTAAACAGAAATTTGCATCCATCAAAATCTTGGAAAATCCAAACAATCTGGCAAAAAGCTAGGGCGAATCGATATTTAAATCTCAAAGTGGGTAAGCGAGGCGCTTTGCGTCGAGCGAGCCCAAGAAAACTTTATGGGGTCGGTGCAGGGCAGGAACAGGCCCTGCATCCTAATCTTGGCTGAAACGGAAAATCTAAATGTCGATTCGCTCTAGTTTCATCGTATGCGGTTTTGAGGGGCTGTCCTTTTTGAAAAATTTGATATGATAAAACCCATATTGGTTATATGGGAGACGTGAGGGTGCCTGAATTGAAGGACGATGAAAAACTGATGGCGGCGTTATGCTATTGGGGGAGCACGTTGCTTTGGTGTATACCAGCCGTGGTTATTTTTATGCTGAAATCTGGTGAGTCACCGTTTATTCGAAAACAAGCCCTGCAAGCCATTGCCCTGAATTTAGGGTCCTCAGCGGTTTATATTGTTTTATTTATGCTGGCGGGTCTCATTGGGATGGTGACTTTTGGGATTGGCAGCATGTTTATCGTGATGATTGAGGTGGTGATTTATCTGGGCTTACTGGTGTACTATGTTATCCTGGGGATGTGGACGTTTCAAGGCCAAGATCCCACGATTCCACTGTTAACAGCTTTGATCGAGAAAAATTTTCTGAGTTAGCAAGACGCTTCTGCAAGAGATAACGGTTTCATCCCCAGTTTATCCATCAGTTGATGATCCGCATCAATTCCAGGGTTGGGTGTGGTGAGAAGCACTTCGCCTGTAAAAATGGAGTTGGCTCCAGCTAAAAAGCAAAGGGCTTGGGCCTCATCACTTAATTCTGTTCTCCCTGCCGAGAGGCGAACCATGGCTTCGGGTACACAAATTCGCACAGTGGCACTGGT
>JANWIO010000142.1 GCA_025449835.1 Vampirovibrionales bacterium | reverse complement strand
TGGATTGAGAGCACTTTAAAAACCTCTGGATCTAAGGGGTACATCAGTCCATCGATCCCAACACCTTTGCCCGACATCATGGTAAAAATATCTGCTAAGTGAATAATACACACTAATTTTCGATCTTCGACGGACGTATCCGCAGGGAGTTGGGACGGTTGGTGATGAAATTCAATGGTTTTAACAAGAGAATCCGGTAAATTCCATTTTACTGCAAGTTGTGAACCCACATTAGTATGACTGGCGCCAATCATTTTTTCTTCTGCTTCTTCAAAAGAACATTTCTGCTCTTTGGTAATTTCCTCTAGGGTTCTGCCTTTTCCATCAATATAACTTTCCATGGCAATCTTACCGATGTCTCTTAAAAGTGCAGCAATAAAGGCCAATTCAGAACTTTTAAATTTTACTTTGTCTGAAATGTGCTGAGCATATGTTGCACAGGTAAGTGAGTTTTCCCATAACGCTCCTTTCTCTAGAGCATAGCCCTTTACGGGGCGATTAAGGAAGCTGTGAGATAAGATAACAAACACAATACGCTTAATTTCCTGGTATCCCAAAATGGAAACGGCTTCGCTAATCGTTGCAATTTTACGGGAAAATCCGTATTCAGCAGAGTTACACAGTTTTAATACCTTGGTTGTTAAGGCTGGGTCATTCATAATGACTTTTGCCAAGTCTTGTGACCGAATATTGGGATCATCCAATAATCGATAAACCTGAAGTGCCACGGCAGGCAATTCAGGGAGGCGATCCACATGAGAAAGTATTTTATCTATGATTTCTTGGGAAGACATGCCTTATTATCCAGAGGGGTTTACTTCCTTTATACCATTAAACATTCATTTAAAGGGTCCTATAAAGAGAGGAACGTGAAAGTTGATAGAATCTGTCGGTCTTTCACTTTATCCCAAGGCGTAAATACGATAAAATCCTCATATCAAAACGAAGAATGGGGTTTGCAGTTAAGTGCGTATTTTAGGGTTTGAGAATACTTATGTGGCATTCTTATTGCTTGCTTTTTTGGGGCTGGGATTTTGGGGATCGCTGTATTATGTTCAGCACCCTTCTCAGTTTACCCGGCCATTTTATTCAACAACAGAGATCTCAAGAGCCAGAGACCTTTCGCACCGGCTGCATCGCTTGGAGTTTGAAAATGCCCACTTAGAGTCGGAAGTGGCTGAACTAAGCCTTAAAACATCCAAACTTTATGAGGATTCATCATACCAGGAAGCCCAACACCTCGCCCGTTTTACGGACTTGGTTCAGCAAGAGGGAGATGGGGTGGAATTGGTTGTTAAAGATAATTCACAACCCGTGCTTTTAGGGGACAATCCCAATATTGGGATTGTCCATAACACGGATTTAGTACAAATTGTGAATGCATTGTGGGCTGCAGGGGCTGAAGCGATTTCGATTAACGGGCAACCCATTTCAAGTGTCACCAGTATCACGTGTGCTGGACCCACTATTTTGATTAATCATACTCGTGTTGCCTCTCCTTTCATCATTGATGCCTTAGGCGATTCTCAGAAAATCCTGGAGGCGCTCAATAAATCTTCCAGTTTTTTGAATGCCCTTCAAAAATATGGGATCCAGTCGAGTATAAAAGCAAAAGACGTTTTGATACCGGCATATTCTCAGGAAATGGATGCTTTTGAAGGATAAATGCATATTTGTAATCTTTGTAACCTCTGCTTATAATCAGCATTGATGAGAATGATTTGGTTTTTTATGCTCCCGCTGGTGGGGTTAATTTGTGGGGTTATTTTAGCCAATATCCTCAGTTTTTCAGTTACGGAGGATTTTTCGGTTTTTATTGCCGTTGGCCTGATTATTACCTTGGATCTGCTGGTTGAGGGAACGTCACAGTATTTGGGCGGAAAGTTTAGCTTGCGTTCGATGCTCCTTACTTATTTTTTGAACTTACTGTTTGCCTATTTTCTTTTAACCATTGGTCATTTGATGCGAGTTGATCTCTATATTGCCTTGTTTATTGTGTTTGGGATCAAATTGTTTAGTAATCTTGCTTACATTTCGCAAAAGTTCTTTTCAAAGTTACAGTTTTAATGAATAATAGGGCCACAGTGGCTAAAACGCTCAAACTTATGAAAAGTCTTGAGAGGCTTAGAATGAAGAAGCAAAGGGATGTAGAATATGGACAATTTTGAAGGGCAGCAAGTGAATAATACCGAATACGGGGAAAATTCGCTTTTCAATGCTTTAAGTGATTCGAGTGGCTACTCTGTGAGCCAGTCCAAAGCCATTATTAAGGTGGTTGGTGTTGGCGGGGGCGGAAGCAATGCCGTGAATCGAATGATTGCAAGTGGTCTTGCCGGTATCGATTTTTGGGTGATGAATACCGACTCTCAAGTTTTAGAAACCGCAACAACAAAACAGCGGGTTCAACTGGGTCAAAAAATTACCCGTGGTTTAGGTGCGGGTGGTAATCCAGCAATTGGTCAAAAAGCGGCTGAAGAAAGTCGTGATGATATTATGGCAGCCCTCGAAGGCGCTGACATGGTCTTTATTACCGCAGGTATGGGCGGTGGAACCGGAACCGGGGCAGCTGCGATTGTGGCTGAAATTGCCCGTGATATTGGGGCATTAACTGTTGGTGTGGTTACCCGGCCATTTACATTTGAAGGACGCCGTCGGCAACAACAATCCCTCCAAGGCTTGGAATCTTTAAAAGAAGCGGTTGATACGCTTATTGTGATTCCAAATGACAAGCTTTTGGATGTTGTTGAACGTCGCACGTCGATGCAAGAAGCCTTTAAAATCGCAGATGAAGTGCTTCAACGGGGTGTCCAAGGGATATCAAACATTATTACAGTTCCTGGGCTTATTAACGTTGACTTTGCTGATGTTAAAGCAGTCATGAGTCTTGCTGGTTCAGCTATTATGGGGATTGGTATTGGATCTGGTGAAGGGCGTGCCTTGGAAGCTGCTCGTATGGCAGTGAATTCGCCACTCCTTGAAACCTCCATTGAAGGCGCCAGTGGTGTTATCCTCAACGTTACCGGTGGGGCTGACATGACGCTGCATGAAGTGAACGAAGCGGCTGAGGTAATTTATGAGGCCGTTGATAAAGACGCCAATATCATCTTTGGTGCTGTCATTGATGAAAGAATCCAAGGTGAAATTCAGATTACGGTCATTGCCACTGGTTTTGAGTTAAAAGCAAGAAACTTGGCTGGTCGGGAACAGAATGTGAATGTTCCGTTCCAAGGTCCCATCTGGTCAGGGGCACGTCGGGCTGTTGAAGGTGCAGAGCGACTGACGTTGCCAACAGCAACTTTAACCCAACCGGCTCAACCCGAAGAAAAATACCCGCCCTTGTTTGAAAAGGAACCTCCTTCTTCCATTCAGGAAGCAGCGCGGAAACTCCTTGATCTGCCGGATTTCTTGGGTCGGAAAAACAATAAGTAACCGTGATGTCTTTTTCGTCGGCTGAAACAGTACCACAGGGTGTTGTACAAGCCATGTTTTTACACCCGGATGCGGTTTTGCTTTTAGACCAAACCGCATTACCCCGGGAAGTACGGTATACCAAAATTACCACTGCCGATGAGATGCGCCATGCCATCCAAACCATGATTGTGCGGGGTGCTCCTGCCATTGGGGTTGCTGGGGCTTATGGGGTTGTTCTCAGCGGACGCCAACATCTCAGTGAGCCTGGACAAACGTGTGAAAAGTTTGTCCAGTTGCTGTTAGCCGATGCGGATTTACTAAGCCAGGCCAGACCGACGGCAGTGAACTTACAATGGGCGATTGATCGGTTAAAAACATTGATTCAAAGGCTGGCTGACGCTTCTGAAACGCCTCAAACGATTTTGCAAAAACTTGAAGCTGAGGCCCAGACAATCTATGAGGAAGACTTGGCCATGTGCCATGCCATTGGTCAAAATGGTGCGGCCCTGGTTCCCAAAAGCGCCCGGATTTTAACCTATTGTAATGCGGGTGCCTTAGCGACAGCAGGCTATGGTACCGCTTTGGGTGTGGTTAGATCTGCATTTGAAACAGATCCGACCCTACAGGTTATTGCCTGTGAAACGCGTCCCCGGCTTCAGGGAGCTCGTTTAACCTCGTGGGAAATGGTGCAAGAAAACATTCCAGTCACGTTAATCACCGATAATATGTCTGCCTGGTTGATGAAACAGGGTCGGGTGGATCTGGTGGTTGTGGGAGCCGACCGGATTGCAGCTAATGGCGATACCGCCAACAAAATTGGAACCTACCTCCTTGCCATCGCAGCGAAGCGTCATAACATTCCTTTTTATGTAGCGGCGCCGTCTTCGACGATTGATCCTCAGATTGCTAACGGTGACGAGATTCCCATTGAAGTGCGGCCAGATGAAGAAATTTATTGGATTCATGATGAAACCATTTGCCCGGAAGGCGTGTCTTTTTATAACCCTGCCTTTGATGTGACACCTGCCGAGTTGATTACAGCAATTATTACCGAAAAAGGTGTTTTTCGTTTTCCGTATCACTGGTAATTCGCATAACGAACAGATTCATTAGAACAATTTAATCGGTACAGGACTGAACTTCTCTTTATTGAGGAGCAAATGGTATTTGGAAAAAAATAAAGGTCTTTGTATTGGGTGTTTTAAGCCCCATCAATGCCAAAGCCCGAAAGAGAGGGCTAATCTAGAAAGAATTGTAACAATTTTGTTAACAAATGACCTTTTAAGGGCAAAAAGAAATACAAATTGTTTTTATTATTTTAAGGAAAAATTAATAAAAAGATATTTTTCCGGGATTATTTTGAAGAAGATTTAAAGAAGAGGAAGAGAAAGAAAAGAATGACATTCGATGCTTCATTGTTATCGGCTTTAGCGTCTAATGTTTTTAGTGGACAGAACAATTCTAATAGTTCTGCATCTGTCACTTGGGATTCTTCGCATCCTTATTTTAATAATATGTCAGGTGGTGCAGATGGTATGGGTGGCGTTTTTGCTGCCTCCAACGCCCCAGGAGCGACATGGCAACCCAATAATTCTCCCTTGACCTTAGTGGAAGACCCGAACTACCCTACACCAATTGATTCATCATTCGGCATGCAAAATTTAATAGGCCCGTATAACGGATCATCCAATGCTTCTGGTTCACTTGGTCTTGGGGCGCTCTCGAATGTCGGTTCTTGGGCATCTCAA
This sequence comes from Vampirovibrionales bacterium, assembly GCA_025449835.1. Lineage (GTDB taxonomy): Bacteria > Cyanobacteriota > Vampirovibrionia > Vampirovibrionales > JAGQHJ01 > JANWIO01. The sequence goes on along the minus strand of JANWIO010000142.1, from coordinate 1,168 downwards.
TTATTAAATATACCTGGCCTCAATACGCTCAATACGCCCAGTCCAGCCATACAAACTTTTCAAGCACCTGCACCGATACAGAGCCCCTTACCTGTAATGAATCAGAATGGGCTTTTAACGCTTCTATGGGGATTATTGAGTTCTGAGCACTCTTCTGCTGTTCCGGTGCCGTCTCCACAACCCCCAGCAGTTCCGGTACCACCACCGCCGCCGCCAGCTGCTCCGGTACCACCACCGCCGCCGCCAGCAGTTCCGGTACCAACCCCACCGCCAAGTAATGATCCCAATGTGCTTACTCAGGACACCATTTCAACCTGGGATGGAGATCCGCACTTTGTGGAGAATGGCCAACATTTTGATATTCAGGGAACAGGTCAGCAAAGCTTTCTCAATGTTTTAAATCTACCCGGTTTGGTCATGAACGGGGAATTGGATGTGTTTACACAACAGCAATCCTTTATGAGAAAACTAGAAATTATGGATGCTGGTGAAAAAATTCAGCTTGATGGAAACACAAATGAGGTGACGATAACGGATCAAAATGGTCAGACCCGTCAGCTAAATGGAACTGTGACACTTTCAAACGGAGATGTTTTAAGTGGCTATTCAGAGGGAAATTCGGCACCTACAGGTTCAGCGCAATTTACGTTAGAGGTTCATCGAGATCAAGGTCAAAATAATGGTCATTACACAATTTCTGCAAATAGTATTAATAATTATATTCGAGGCAGTGTAACCATGCATGCAGGTTCTTATGATGTAAAGCCCACTGGAGCCATGGTAGCAGCTTTTGTTCATCAACCAGGTGCCTCCAGAGTTTCTAATGATATTAACAATGGTGGTAATGATCTTTATGTCGATTCCAGCTCGCTTTTTGTTAATTCATTGTTGGACCAACCTGATTTAAATACACTGGATGGGATTTCAAATGGTGATGTGTTTGACCCCATTGTTGGATAGACTATTTGCGATTGCATCGCGACACAGTCATTCAAGATAAAATCCAACTGACGCAATGGATTTTGAATCGTGATTGATTTGAATTTTCAATCTTTCAAACGTAATCGTTATGCTTATTTATGACAGCTTGTAACAATTTTATTAACAAATTGTTGTTTAAGGGCAAACTAACAACAGTACGACGAATAAATACAGTACAACAGTTAAT
>JANWIO010000141.1 GCA_025449835.1 Vampirovibrionales bacterium | reverse complement strand
GGGACCCTAACGTGATTTTACGAAAAAATTCCCTAAATCAATGGTTTTTAAAGTACTTCAGTGCCTGTTTAATTTGCATGTTACTGCTTTTCGGCATCCCAGCCAAGGGATTGGCCAGACCCTCTTCAGGCATTTTAAACATTCAATCGGTTCTCTATAATCCGCAAACGCATGCGGTGCAATTGGTTGCCCAAAACCAAGGCCGATCGGATTGGGAATATGATGTTGTAAAACTCTCGGATCCCGAACGGGTGGTGGTGGATATCCCTAACGCCACCGTTACAGGATCTCAGCAAAATGTTGATGTTCATCAGGATGGGATTGACCATATTGAACTATCTCAAACCTTAGATACTTTCTATCAGATTGTTCATCTCACCATTTATGGAACAGATTCAGCAGTATTTGGCACCATTCATCCTCACGCCCAAGGAAACATGCTCTCCATTGCCCTTTCAAATAGCCAACCTGTTGTTCAAGCACCAACGTTGCCACCATTACCCCCACAAAAATCGACTTTCAGTTTTGTTAATAATCCCACAGTCACGGCAGGCGTTAATGTTCTCACCTCAGCGACCTTTAACAACGGTGCTCTGAATCTCGCCTCCCAACCTGGGAATCACTTGGTCATCAAAAATCAATTTACATTATCGGCACCAAAACGCTTAGTGATTGACCTCGCAAATACCGTTTTAGCCAACAAGCAAATGGAAGAGCCCATGGTAATTAGTGCTGGGGGTATCGAAACCATCCGCATTGGCCAATTTGATGAAAATACCGTTCGAATTGTGGTTGAAACCCAACATCCTAACGGGTTTTATTTGGCCTATCCTCATGGCAATAAAAATGAAGTTGTCCTTTATTCTCACCTACATCCTGCCAATAGAATGCTTGCTCTTGATGATCCCCAAGTTGGGTTTATTCAAAATATCAATCTCAGCAAGTCTGATGGCTCCAGTATCATTCAAGTCACAGCAACAAATCCGATTTCCCATCAAGTGGTACGCCGTGGGAACCAGGTTGAAATTGATCTGACCAATACTGCCACAAAACCAGCATTTATTGCCTACGATAAACACAAATTTCCCAACATTAAAAACATTCGAATAAGCCCCGTCTTCCCAGGCAGTTCTAATTCCAAAATCGTGATTACTCTGAAAGACCCTCAAACCCCCATTGACAGCAATGTGAGTATTGATGGCCACACCCTTGAACTCGCCCTAACATCCTCGAACACGCTATCGGATACGTCATTCTCGGATACGTGGGCTTCACAAATCCCCATAAAGCCCTTTAAAAAAGGGGTGTTTACGGTGGTGATTGACCCTGGACATGGCGGCAAAGATTTTGGCGCCATGCGAGACGGTGTATACGAAAAAACGTTAAACTTGGAAGTCGGCTTAAAGGTCCGGAAGGTTCTTGAAGCCATGGGAATTAAGGTTTACATGAGACGAACCAGTGATGTTTTCACCGAGCTTTCTGGGATCACCGATTTTACCAACAGCATTCATCCCGATGCATTTGTCAGTATCCATACCAACGCCAGTGTTGATACCAATGTCACCGGGATTACAACTTATTATTACACCCCGCAAAGCCGACAATTGGCCTACGATGTTCAACAACATCTTGTGAATCTGGTAAGTTCTCCAAATAGAGGGGTTCAGACAGCACGATTTTATGTGATTCACCATACCAGTGTGCCTGCCATTTTATGTGAGATGGGATTTATTTCAAATCCTACTGAACGCGCCGAGCTGCAAAGCGAAGCACGACAACGAGCCACCGCTGAAGCAATTGCTGAAGGTGTGGTACAATTCTTGGGAGATCGGTATAAAGCACAAGCCTCTCAAGGAGTCAGATTCTGAAATCTATCCATTCTCCAATTCAATCAAACCAACAAACCCTTGCTTGCATGGATTCTGGCGTTGGGGGTTTGGCTGTTTTAAAACGCTTTGTTGAACAGATGCCTGAAAGCCCTTACATTTTTATGGGGGATACCGCCTGGATGCCTTATGGCGAAAAACCCCTTTCCGTGGTCCGAGATCGGGTTTTAAAAGTGCATCACTGGATTGATACGCATTACCCATTGGCTGTTTTTGTATTGGCCTGCAATACAGCAACCGTTGCCGCTTATGATACCTTGGCGGGTATGGAATTGCCTTATCCCCTTTTGGAGCCTGTTAAAACAACCTCAGAATGGGTAAACGCCCACCTTTCATCCCATCAAAACATCGGGATTTTGGCCACCCCTGCCACCGTTTCGGGAAAACGTTATCTGCAATTTTTAAACAGTGCGTTTGAGGTCACACAGGTACCCTGTACAGGCTTGGCTTCGGTGATTGAGCAGGGGATTTGTAACGGCCCTGTTTTAGATGAAGTACTTTTACCCTATTTAGAACCCCTTCAGTCCGCTCAGGTTGAAGTCATTATCTTAGGATGCACCCACTACAGCCTCATTCGAGATATTATTCAGGAGAAGATGGGCCCCCAGGTCAAAATTATTGACTCTGCCGAAATCTTGGCCCACGTTGCTATCCCCATTATTCAAAACCTTCACTTAGGAAACGGACACCAGCAGATGATGGTGACTGGCAGTGCCCCCAATTTCGCACAGGCCATCCAAAAACTACCCCTTCGTGAGTTACAGAATAAATCTGTTGTCATGGTTCCTGTTGATGCAGAATCCGCTCGTCCCCAGCCACTTAAAATATCCGATTAACCCATCTTTGAAATGAGCATAAAAAGCCTCTTTAGACGAATTATTTTGGTCTTATGAGGCTCTATAGATGGAATACACATCTTCTTACCCACTTCGTAAAATTTCTTTACATTTATTGCGTGTTTATTTAATCTTTAGTATTATTAACTCAATGTTGGGAAAATATCAAAGTTTACACCGTATCAGCCTTCGACACAACGGTTAGAATACGGTTTACCTGTTGATGCAAATCTTGAGGGTGTAATTTCTCAGGTTGGAAGTGTGAGAGGAGACCTATTCATGTCAACAATTGTCCCAATTAAGTTAGGTTTGCCTGCCAAGGCGAAACCTCAGCGAGCAATGTCTCTTAAAAAAACGCCCCTACGATTTGGCAAAACCACTTTATTACAGGATAACCCCTTTGTAATTGATTTTTCGGTTCCCGTCACGGGAAAAACCGTTAATCAGGTTTGTGATTTGTTACAGCAAATGGCCCAAGCCAAGCGAAAGTTAAACGATCCAGGGAGTATTAAGCTTATTATCAACTCACCGGGTGGGGAAATGATGGCAGGGTACAAACTGTTGGGATTTATGCATCAACTCAATGTCCCAGTTGATACCATTGTGATGGGAATTGCTGCCAGTATGGCTTCTGTTTTAATGTTGGCCGGCGCTTCAAAAGGGCGGCGCTTTATGGACCGCTATGCAACACTGATGATCCATCAACCTTCCGTTAGTGGCATTGGAGGAACCACCCAAGAAATTTCCGAAATTAGTCAACATCTGAGCAAAAGCCGGGATAAATTAGATGGCTTACTGAGCCGATGCACGGGCCTTCCCTTGGAAAAAATTCAGGAAATGACCCGTAAAGACACCTATATTTCACCACTCAGGGCTTTAAAAGATGGCTTTACTGATTATGTGCTTATCAAAGGTGATAAAGGCCTTGACAAAAACGCCGTTAAAAACCTAAGTGATGATCAAATTGACCGAAGGGATCGGTTCAATCAATACGATGATCTTCCCATGATTACCCTTGACCCCATGTCCTCAAACCCTGGCGGGGGTAAACGGTCTATCAAAAAAGCTTTATTACCCAAAAGCGCCGGGAATCCGGGATCAACAACCCCACCTGCAAAAAATGTCGTCCAAAAAGAAAGTGGAGTAGAGAAGAAAACACAGGATGAAGCAGAAGCAATGATTATACTCCCGCATCAACCTTTGAAAATTGTGGCTCAGGCACCCAATGGTGTTCTCAATCATGGGCCAAACCGAGCTGACCTTAAACCTGGTCAGCATCGTCCCAAACTTGAGATTCAAGTTTAAAAACCCATGTTGGAACAGCTTGGGCATATTTTTGCCCCTCCCAATAAGGACCTCTTGCCTGTTTGAGGTCCTTTCCTTTTCTTGACGCCCTTTCTTTCCATAAAAGTTACAAAAATGATGGTAACATCATTGTTTAGGTCAAAATATTTATAAATCTTTACAACTGAAACTTTCGCCAGGCTGAAAAAGTAAAAGCTCTATCAAAGCAACCCCTTAAAAATAAGACTGGAGGCGAAACCATGTTCACAAAATTGAGTTCTGCTGTATTGGAAACACTGTACACAACGGTTATTGTGTTTATTTATTATTATTCATTTCGAACCCTCATTCAGCTTCAACCGTTTTCCGTTGGATTTAACCCGCCCAGTAATGTTGAGCAACTCTTTTTCGCTTTTATGAGTATTTTAGGAATGGTGGCATGTCTGAAAATTGGCCAAAGCTTTTTCTTTAGCACTGATACTGAACAAAAACCTGCTTTTAAAGCCTCATATATCCCTTCAAATCGAAAAATGATTTAATTTTGTAAACGATTTGTCAAACTTCAAACCACTGTTACTGCTGCAAAATCAGATTTTTGATTTGACAAACGGTGCAATGTCCTGCTGACCTTATAGATTTACAGCCCTATTTTATTTATAATAAGCAACCTTAATGATATTAATGGGGTAAAAGGGGTCGGACATGAATATTCAGCCTTTGGTGAAACAGCATCACAATCCATTGCAACCAGGAAAAACCAAACCATCCTTTAAATTATTATTTGGGCACGCACCGGTTTATGAGCACGATGTGAATATCAGGCTTTTTGATGCAGCTCCCAACAAAAACGATTTGCATCGCTCATTAGCAGATCCCAGTGTATTTATTACGCCCACCCACCAACTCAGTGATCTGCTTTCTACTGGGGAGCCTTCTAATAAGAGCCTCATTCAGTTTTTACTGGCCAGTTTAAAGAAAAATCCGCTCCAAGTTCTGAAAAACGAATTCAACAACCTGTTAAGCACCTTTAAAGGCTCGCCGTTAAACAAAGCACAAGGAAATGCATTTGCCCTCAAGGTTTCCGATGCGTTTAAACGAGCGCTTCAAGAAATCCCCAATGATAAAAAAGGATTAACTGTTGTTTTACCCCATGTTGCCCCCTCGATAACATCTTCTTTCTCTGAGACAGATATGATAAATGCCAAAGCGGCCATGGTTCGAAACCTGGCAGAGCAATCGATACTTCAAGCCTATAACCCTTATTTGTACCGACAAAAAGGCACCACCCACAATACCCTTCAAAGCATCCTTTTACAAAACGCACCCATCACCTATTCAGTGCATGAAGCCCTTGCAGAAGGTAAAGCCATTGGCAAAGGAATGAACTTAACTCGGTATCTGGTTGATGCGCCCCCTAACGTCAAAAATCCCCGTTGGATTAGTCAGAAAGCCCTCGAATTGGCAGAACATTACCCCAACGTCAAAGTATCGGTTCACGATCGGGATTGGATTCAAGAGCAGAAAATGGGGCTATTTCTCTCAGTCGCCAGTGGCAACCAAAAAACCAATCAGGACTCACCAAGGCTTGTTGAGATGGTGTATACACCACCCGATGGTCACTACAGCAAAACCATTATGCTGGTGGGCAAAGGCATTATTTTTGATACAGGTGGAACCAACTTAAAAACAGGGGGTGACCCCAAAACAGGAAGGCTCTATATCCACGGCATGCATGGGGATATGGCTGGTGCTGCTGCTGTTATCGGTGCCATAAAGACCATTGCGGACATGAAGCTCCCCAATGTGCGAGTCGTTGCGCTTACTCCCTTAACCCCCAATCGTATCGGCGAAAATGCAACCTTACCTCACTCTGTTTTTACCGCCCGAAACGGCAAAACGGTGGAGATTTCCAATACCGATGCTGAAGGAAGACTGGTTTTAGCAGACGCCATGCATTATGGTGGTGAAAAATACAACCCAGACCTCATTGTGGATATCGCCACCTTAACCGGCGGCAAAGTGGGGGCCCTGGGCGCAGAAAATTCTGTTGCGGTCATGGGCAATCGCTTTGATATCACACGAGCGGTTACCAAACTCGAACGACAAATTGGCCGAAAAGCAGCTGCCGTAAAGCTCACCCAAGGGCATCACCAGTGGGTCACGAAAGCTGGAAAAGGCAAAGCCGATGTCTACAACTCAGTCAACATGCAGTCTGGGGAGAAATACAACCTGTATGGCCAAGGGACGAAATTCGAACGGGAAAAACACATCATTCACCATTCTGCCCAAGGCGGCGCCTTTTTAAAGGAGTTTTTACACAACCCCAATACCCCATGGGTACATCTAGACATCGCTGGTTCAGAATTTGAACCAGTGCCGCGCATGGGCAATGAAGAATATGCCACCGGCATCGGCGTTAAAGAGCTGTATCTACTCACCAAAGAAGTGGCTGAAGGAAAATTTCGTTTAAACTAATTGCTAGTCGTCGTAACCAATCATCGCATAAAGCGGGATTCCAGATGGAAGGGCATTTCGGCCTTTTAACATTTCCAATTCAATCATAAAGGCAATGGCCACGATATCCCCTTGAAGCCGTTGGGTTAGCGTCACTGTTGCACCCGCCGTGCCTCCCGTTGCCAATAGATCATCAATAATGGCAATCTTACTCCCTGGCGGAAACGCATCGGCATGCATTTCAATGCAATCCGACCCATATTCTAAATCATACTCATGACGCTCCACCAAGCCGGGTAATTTCCCCATTTTCCGGGCTGGAACAAAGCCAATCTTCATTTTATGGGCCAAGGCAGCCCCTAAAATAAAGCCCCTAGACTCGATACCCACAATATATTCAACCCCTGAGCTCCGAAGTTGCTCCTGAAACCAATTTAAAGTTTCTTCAAACAGGGCCGGGTCTTTTAAGATCGGCATAATATCCCGAAATAAGATGCCTGGTTTGGGGAAATCCGGAATATTTCGAACCGAATCCCGAAGCTGACTAATGGAGGTTGATGGCATGGCGTTCCCTTTCTTCCTTTAAAACAGTACTTCCTGACACCGTTTCCAGATCCACCGTTGATTGTATCACGTTTAATGGCGCTGACATAAGCCATTCACGGAACTGATACACCTCTTGTAAGGAAGATCGAAATGCAATGTATTCAATCATTTCATTAATATTGGGGAATTCCCCCGTCATTTCAGACATCAGCGCAATTTTCACCGTATCTTGTTCTGACAGAATTGAAATAGAGACAAGCCCAAGACGGCTTAAGAGACTTAATCCTGTGACGACCGCCTGATAACTCGTTGAAAGCATCATAGCAAGTTTTGAGAAGGTAATCACCACAGGCTCAAGCTTATTTTGCGTAGACAAACGTTGTAAAATCTTATAAAAACCCTGTAAAAACTGTTGTGGTGGACGATATAAAGGAATTTTTTCGTATTTTCCACCCACCAAATGGATAATTTTGGGTTCTTGCACCTGAAGGAGCTGGAGTAAGCTTTGAATATCGGGGGGTAAATCCCAAAGCACCAGATGATGACTCAAGTCTTCTGGCTTGCCGCCGTTGCGTCCACAAAAATCCACGGTGGTCATGGGAATGGGCAAGTTTTGTTGCGTTCCTTCGCAAAAAACACGGTAGCCATCAGCCCCTCTTTGTCCTGCTGAGGGGATAATGGTTTGGTTTAAAAAGCTCTCAATTTCATCACGTCCCCGATGGTCAACCCACTGAAATCGCCCTTGTGGAGCCAAGTTTTCTCTAGCAGGTTGATTAGCAGTATTATCGGTATTTTGGGTCCCAGGCAATGCCATACTTACTTTTGAGGCTTTTGATATAGGGGCCTCGTGAAGCTTTTCAACGTTTTGCCTAGACTCATCCAGATAATCCTTCACAATCAACTGCACTTTCGTTGCGCCGTTATAGGTATTGAGCTCGACAGTAAAGGCAAAAGAATATTTTTCAGCGGGATTCAGCTTCGGGCGCTCACTGCCCCAATTCCAATAAAGTGCTTCTAGATATTGCCCGGGTTCAGAACTATTTAAAATCAACTTCAGATGACGCTGATCTTCTCCAATAAACCGCTGGGCCCCCACAGAAACGTTTTCAAACCCAAAAATGGGCATTGGATTACTTTGCCCAAAGGGCGCCATTTTATCCACAATCTCCACCAAAAACGGATTCACCTGACTGGAAGCCAAACTGAGATCCACCCAGGTTACAGGAATGAGTTGCTGATCCTGAATACGCTCTGAACAGAGCTGAAACAAACGGGTTTTTAAACGTTGCAAATCTTTTTTGGCAATAGCAAACCCTGCTGCACCACTATGACCACCCCATCGAATAAACAGATCTTCAAGTTCCAAAAGGTTTTCATGCATATTAAAGCCTTCAATGCTGCGAGCTGAAAAGCGAATCTCTTCCGTTTCTTCATCGATATAGCCAATAAAACACGGGCGATGAAATTTATCGATGAGCTTGGTTGCCACCAAACCAACCACCCCTGGATTCCAATCTTTGCTGGAAAGAATAATCGCTTTTTGATCCGTAAGCTCCCCGGTACGCATCAAGTGGGTCTCAGCCTGAAGCAAGCATTGCTCCACCAATTCTTTTCGCTGGCGGTTTAATTGTTCCAATTTCGCCGCCAGTTGCCGGGCTTCGTCTTTATCCCGGGTTGTGAGTATAGTCACCCCATCGTTGGCATTGGCAAGCCGACCAATGGCATTTAACCTGGGGCCGATGGTAAACCCAAGGGTTTGGGTATTAATCGGAGCGGTTTCATTCACGTTGGCTTCAAAAAGCAATGCATTGAGCCCCACACGCTCTCGTCGGTTCAGCACTTGAAGCCCCAGCCAAACCAAATAGCGATTTTCTCTTAAAAGAGGAACCATATCCACCACTGTGCCAATGGCAACCAGATCCAGTAAAGCGTCTTTTTGCGATTGCGGGGCCCCCATGGCATCCAGTAGAACTTCACACAACTTATACGCCACACCCACCCCTGACAAATAGGCCAAAGGAGAGTCTTCTGGGAGTAATTTAGGATTCAAAACCGCCAAAGCTTGGGGTAAATGTTCAGGGAGCTCATGGTGATCTGTAATAATGGTATCCACCTTGAGCCCATTCAGCAGGTTCACTTCGTTAAAGTTGGTGCTTCCCGTATCAGTGGTAATTACTAGCTTCACCTGACGCGTACTCACCAATCGGCATAAGGCCGTTGTGTTCAAACCATGCCCTTCCGTATGGCGATCAGGGACATAGTAGCTGACAGTGGCATTGAGAGACTTCAAGCATTGCATCAGGACAGAGGTCCCGGTGATGCCATCCACGTCAAAGTCACCGTAGACCAAAATGTGGGCTTTGCTTTCAATGGCCTCTTGAATTCGGGTAACAGCTTTTTCCATACCGGGAAACGCCAAACCGGAGGTGGGTTGATAATCAGACAAATTTAAAAAGGCTTTGACATCTTGAGGATCGGTAATACCCCGGATGGCCAACAATTTTGCCAAAAGCGGAATCCCACCAGCAACATCCAGTAGCTCTTGTGAAAGCTCTTTTACTGCGGTTTCTTTGTATCTCCAAACCCGATTCACTCGGCGATTCGTCCTTCCATTGCCTAACTGTAAAGAGAAGGTTCCCAAAGCAGGAATTCTCATTTTATTCTACCAGCCGCATCAAAAAATATCTCCCTCAGAGAGGTGCTGAAAAAGTTACGCCATGGCAAAGTGGCCCAACCAAAGCAGGTTTCAGCGCATTATTGCTATCTTCACAAATCGCATTTTCCGAGACATGTCTATAAATTCAATCCCATCGATCAAGAAACACACTAACTTTGGTACAAATTCTTTATTAAAACGCATGCCTTTTTTATAATACGGTTTATGGAATCCACATTAAAACGCCCCACAGTTGTTGCAATTACGGGTGCTTCTGGTAGCATCCTGGGATTTCAACTGGTCAAATTCCTTTTAGAAATGGGTGAACCCGTTGAATTTATTATCAGCGCGCATTCTTATCAAGTGATTTTAGAAGAAATGAAGTTGACCCTACCCACAAGCAACGAACAAGAGTTAACCGTCTTAAATCACTTGCAATTAGAACCCGATAAATATTTACCCTTGCTTCACTGTTTCTCAAACAAACATATCGGGGCCCCACCCGCAAGTGGAACACATTTAACCCGTGGCATGGTAGTGATTCCCTGCTCTATGACAACCCTTGGCAAAATTGCATCTGGCATCTCCGATAACTTAATTGTGCGGGCTGCCGATGTGACACTTAAAGAACGACGAAAGCTCATTGTGGTGCCCCGAGAGAGCCCGTTCAATCAAATCCATTTAGAAAATATGCTGCGCCTTCATCAAGCCGGTGGGGTTATCCTGCCACCAGTGTTGTCATTTTATCAAGAAGCTTTTCATTCTTTAGAAGGGCAAATTAGCTACACCTTGGGTAAAGTACTGGATCATTTAGACCTGACGACCCACAACTTATTCCCACGCTGGGGGTCTTAACTCCTCAGGACTCGCAAAATCCGATTCTTCAAAAGGATGTGGCCCTGGCGGTTGCTTGAATGTCGATTTATACACAAAAGAAATATCAAATTCCGCGCCACTTTCTTCCAAATGGTGTTTCACCGTGAACATATCATACAGCGCATTAGAAAAGGCATAGCCTAAATCTTCCGGAAAAACCTGTCCACAAATTTGGCATTCCACCACTTGCCGATCTCGAAACCGTAAAACGTTGATATTAAATTCATTACCGCATTGAGAACAGTGCACTGTGATTCTGGGATAACTATTTGCCGGTCGTTGATAGGGAGTTCTCGACACTTTACTTCCCCTGTTTTTTCAGTATCGTTGAAAGGTATTATACACGGGTTGATTATCGATCGAAATGACTTGGCTTGATTCTCTGGAAGTCCCTATCACAGAAGCGCTTAAACAGTTTCCAAACCAGGTAAACGTTGCTTCAGTCGTTACCCACCAACAAACGTTTTTAGTCTCAAGAGAAGCCTTGCAAGACATGGAACGGATGCAGCTGGGGCATTTACCCCTTTCAGCCATCGCACTCCCTTATGAACTCAGCGATATCCTCACTCGGCCTCAAGAAGAGAATCTGATTCGAGATTTTTCACACCATTTAAGCGATTTTTTTCCAAATTTCTTTGTCGCTGCTATCTATGAATTGCAATCATTACTGAATCTACAAAACCTGAACGCCTATATTATTGGTGGCATCACGCGAGATATGCTATTAAGCTCTGAAAAACGGTATGAAATACAGGATGTTGATATTATTGTTGAGGGAAAAGCTATAGAAGCAGCCCATGATATTGATGAAAAGTCGAAAAATTTCAGTTTGATTCAAGAATTTACCCCTTTTGGAACAGCAAAACTGAATTACCGTGAGCAAGTCCACATTGATCTCGCTTCCACCCGAAAAGAAATTTACTTAGGGTGCGGCCTTTTGCCTGAGGTTGTGGAACTTGGCGTTCCCTTAGAGGAGGACATCATTCGACGAGATTTTACGGTGAATGCTTTGGCGCTTTCAATCACCAAACCAGGTCAGGTTATTGATTGTTTGGGAGGGCTTAAAGATTTAGAAGCTCGAACTATTCGACTACTAAAACCCGCTTCTTTCTTTGAAGATCCTTCTCGCATCATTCGAGCCGTTAAATTTGCCATGCGCCTGGAATTTACCTGGAGCGAGGATACTGTTCTCCTCCTCGATCAATTTTTAACGTGGATGCCAGCGGTTTATAAAGGGGGGGGCGATCGCATTCGGGAAGAGCTTTATAAGATGCTCTGCCACCCCGAATCGGACTTAAAAATACAGTGGCTTCACTTCTTTATTGAAAAAGGATTGTTTCGTCTCATTGATACCCAAATTCCCAATAAATTGGCGCTTCCCGTTTCGCTAGAAGAGATCTCTGGGCGCGTTGAAATTTTAAAGGCGCATTTAAGCGAATTTTGGAACGATGACTTAACTTGGCAAATCTATATCAGCTTTTTGATGATGGGCATCCCGGAACAATCTGTTGAATCAGCTATGCATCGCCTTGGTCTTACCCGATCAGAAATCGAAGTGGTTGAAAAAAGCTTTCGATTGCTCCACGAAAACATTCTGTACCCCTTAACCCCTTTTGATAATGTGGCCAAACTCTACGAAATGTTTCATCCCCTCCCCTTGGGCACGGCCTGTGTGGGAATTATTTTATCCTCGCAATTTGAAACTTGCTTAGAAGCCCTTGTAAAATACAAGCATGAACTGGAACAAATAACCCTTGAAGTGACCGGTGACGATATTATTAAATTGGGCATTCCGCAAAGTGAACAGATTGGAAAACTGCTAAAAGCATTGCTCCATGCAAAACTTCAAGGTAAAGTACATCATCGTCTTGACGAAATCTCCTGGCTAAAGGAATATATCACCAACTCTCTTGAAGAAAGTCATTCTTAATTATGGATTCTCAAACACTGCGCCAAACACTCGAAGGGATGATGATTGTCGGAACCGATAGAGGTTGCGGAAAAACCATCGTGACAGCAGGACTCGCAGCAGCTATCAGGGAAGCTGGATTTCGGGTTCAAGCCTTAAAACCCCTTTCATTCTGCCAAGAATCTGCTATTCAGAGAGATCCAGACCAACCTTTCATCAATAAAATCAGTCAACAATACATTCAAGCCGATACGATTTGTGCCCCCTCCCCTTGGGAGGTCACTATCCCAACATGGAATCGGATTATGGAGCAATGTAAGAACTTTCAATACCCTGCACTCATCGAAGCACCGGGGCAAGTGGCAACCCCTTGGCAGATTTCTGCTCACAAAATAACCGATAGTTTAGATATTTGTTGCCAACTTGACCTCTCCCTGCTTTTGGTTGCCCAAGCTGGCCCCGATTGCCTGGAAAAAACACGATCAGCCCTGAGTTTTATCCAAAATCGTGATCTGGGTCCTGTGGGGATTATTTGTGTCGAAACCTCTCCGTTAGATTCGCAATGGGAAGAACGAACGTTTAGTGAGATGCTGCTCCTTTCTCAGAGCTACGAAACCCCCTATCTTGGCACCCTGCCCCATAGCCCCAGTATTAGTGTTTCCAGCCTACAACAAGGAAATCTGTTACGCTTAACTCAAGAAAATATTGATCTGCTCCCGTTACAAATCGGAATTGGATTAAAAATTTGACGCTTACGATGCCGCAAAAACCTTCTCCAAATGAAAAAAATGCCTCCATCGCCATTCCCAGTATCTTCCGTTCAGCGAGTTTAATTGCGGTTGTAACCATTATCAGTAAAATTCTGGGCTTGGTCCGGGATCAGATGATTGCCCATGCCTATGGCGCATCTATGATTAGTGACGCGTATCTTTATGCCTTTCAAATCCCTTCATTTGCACTGATTCTTCTAGGTGGGCTAGGTGGTCCTTTTCACACAGCCACCATTGCCGTTTTATCCAAAATTTTGAAAGACAATGAATCACCAACAGAAGATGCTCAACGGCTCACCAATACGTTTATTACTCTAACTGGCATTGTTTTTGCCCTTTTGGCAGTCCTTGTCTTTATCTTTGCGCCCCAAGTTATTAATGTTATAGCCAGCCAAGCCTCTCCACAATTAAAAGCATTGGCAGCCCATCATCTTAGAGTGATGAGTCCATTAATTTTTGTAGGAGGGATAATTGGTATTTTTTACGGCGTCTCCAATGTTTACCACCGGTTTTTATGGCCATCACTTTCGCCCGCAGCCGTCAACTCAACTTTAATCCTGTGGTTACTGATTTTAGGCCCTGATCCTTTTGGATATGCCCTCGCCATTTCAACCTTAATCGGGGGAATTTTACAACTATCGCTTCAACTGCCTGACTTTTTTAAAACCGGTTTTCGGCTTTTTCCAGCCTTTGATATCAAACATCCCGACTTAAAAACCATGGGAGAACTTCTCTTTCCAGCAACCATTGGCACAACCATTGGGCAACTTAATATTTATGTGGCCATGTTTTTTGTCTCTCAGCTTGCACCTGGCGCATGGACCACCATTATTTATGGAAACCGCCTCATTCAGCTCCCGATTGGTGTATTGATTATTGCCATGTTGGTACCGCTGTTTCCACGGTTTTCGCGCTGGGTCGGGGAAAAAGACTTCGTATCGTTAAGAACTAATTTTCGAGATGGTATTTTGACCCTTTGGCTGCTGAGTTTTCCCATCATGATTTTGGTTTTTCTTTTGGGAGAACATGCTGTTTCTTTGCTCTTTCAACGCGGTGCTTTTACTGCAAAAAATACAGCCTTGGTGGACTCTGTTTTCGTGGTATTGTCACTTTCGATTGTTCCCTATATGTTAAGAGACGGTATTACACGGGTTTTTTATGCCTTTAATGACTCTCGAACGCCTTTATTGGTAGGATTATTCTCCATTGGCGTAAATGCCCTATTTGATGCGATTCTGGTAAAACCGTTTGGTGTGGCTGGTATCGCTTTTGCAACAGTTGTTGTCACCATTTGCAATGCAACTCTTCTGGGGCTACTGATTCGACGCCATATCGATGATTTGGAATTTCGTAAGTTTATCTCCCCAACGCTTAAAATTATGCTGGCCTCGCTGCTAGGGTGGGCTTTTGGCTATTTTATTCTCCATGCCCTTCAACACGCCTATTCTGCTGTTGGGTTTACCAATTTTCATTTGCAAGATTTGATGGATATTTTGATTGTGACCTTACTATTTACCATCTTTTATTTCAGCATGTTACTGCTTTTCAAAGTATCCTTGGCACAACGACTGATGAATCGTGTGAAGAATGTTTTGCCTGGCCTGCATTAAGAGAAAAAGAGCCTTCAATATTATCCTGAAGGCTTTTTGTGTGCATTAGAAATTGACTTAACGACGCTGGTTAGGCATAAATTACATTTTGAATTCCGGTATAGAAGACTTTGGTATTGGTATCTGCGTTAAAGTAATAAGTTTGATTATTTTGGGTGGATTGTTGCCAATTTGATTGACCACCTTGCAGCAATAATGTCTCATTTGTGCCTTGGCCATTGATGGTAAAGACATTATTGTCACCGGACACAACGTATTTATCATCACCTTGGCCACCTTGAATGGTGGCTTTGTTGTTGTGACCACCTAGGTTAAAGGTATCTTGCCCGTTACCAACTGAGGCAGTGATATTATTGTTGTGTCCATCCAGGGTGATGGTATCGTTACCATTGCCTTCAATTACTTTTGCGTCTTGGTTATGGCCTAATACGTTAACCGTATTGTTTCCGTCTTGATCTTGAACAGCAATGTGGTTATTGTTGCCGTCTTCAGTAACCTGGTTATCTCCATCACCGGTTTTAGCAACATTAATATTATTTTGACCGCCTTGTTGAATGGTATTATCACCATCCTTGGCAACTGCAATATTCAAGGCATTTTGGCCATTTTGTTGAATCGTGTTGTTCCCATCTCCTACCGTGGTTAAGTTGCTGCCCCCTTGGGTTTGAGTTGCCACAGTGTTATTTCCATCGCCAGCTTTCACAATAGTATCACTTGAACTGTTTTGTTCTTTGACATCATTGTTACCATCACCGGTATTCACAGTCGTAATGGCATTGTTATTCTTTTCTGTCACGGTATTGCCGCCATTACCGAGATTAACCGTACTGAGACTATCTTTATTGTTATCATTAACGGTATTGTTGCCATCTTGGGCTTTAATATCGGTTGTACTACTTTGACTGGCAACATCAACCACATTATTTCCGCTGCCGGCATCAATTTGAGTGCTGCTCTTTGTCGTATCGGCAACCACCGTATCATTACCTTTACCGGTTTGTACATCTACAGCGCTTTGGTTTGCCACCACTGCCACTTTATTATCACCGGCACCAGCATCTATTTTTGTCGTGGCGTTATCAGCATTGGCGACAACCGTGTCATCACCTTTTCCGGTTTTAATATCGGTCTCACCACCTTGGGTATCCGCAATCACAGCATTTTTACCAT
>JANWIO010000140.1 GCA_025449835.1 Vampirovibrionales bacterium | reverse complement strand
CGAAAAAACATTGAAAAGCCCCATGCTATGGAGTAATTCAAAGTTGGAACCAAACTGTTTCTGAATATCAGCAATCTGAGCAGTTCCTTCCTGGGGCATAACCACCCCTAGGATTGTGCCGATTGCCAAAAGGGAGAGCAAAACAATGGCAAGCTGAACTGAACGAAAACAATTGATAATATCTTTCCATACAGAGTGGGATTTAGATAAAGTTGAGGCCGGCGCAGCGCTAGGCGTCAAACTTTGTGAGGACATGCCGGAAAAACTCCATGCGATACTGTTGCACTCATAGCATTATGATTCAACAACTATGATGATACTTCAACAAAACTTTTCAATGTGAATCTTCAGTTATAATGCGCTCTGGATGAGGGCAAATTGCTTGGTAGTCACAGCTTTGGCAAGGAACTGGTGTCTGAGGTGCCGGATAAGCGTTTTTCTTTTCCAAACGGGATAAGAATTGGGTGAGGAGCGTTATGATGTCTGTAGTGGAATTTTGTAACATTTCGTAATGTTTTGCAATAGAGGGGGATTCCAAAATTTCATGGGCCGAGATTTCCCATTGAATTTGATTTTCTGAGGGTTCAGGAAAGGCGACTTGTAACAACGCTTCTTTCCAAGGGCCGTTTTCTGGGAAAAGGGTGTAAATTGCTTTATTTTGAGCATCGGTTTCAATTTTCGAAACGAAAAAAGAGACCCACGCCTGATGATTCAAGTTTACACCGAAGGGGATTCCCGGTTTAAGCAGCGAGCTTGATGCGTTCTGTGAATAAAAATGATGGAGTAAACCCTGTGTGGGGCAGGTTGAAAAATGGATTAGAGAATCGAGTTGAATTATTGGGAGGGGCTTTTCGCTGGAAGTATTATTTTTAAATGAAAAAGGACTTATTGGAGTAACAGAAACGTTAAAAGGGTAGCGTTGCTGCATCACCTGCTGAATCTGTTCACGCTCAGACGCCGATTTCCAAACAACTAGATTGGGGGAGCATTGCTGGATAGAGAGGTCTTGGAAAAAATCCGGGTTGGTAAATCCAAATGATTTTGGCCAAGAGGTGAGATAAAGCTTTGATTTGGCTCGGGTCACCCCAACATAAAAAAGCCTTAATTCTTCCTCACGGGTTCTGGGGTTTTTCCAAACTATATCGTAAACAAGTTTCTTGAGCGTTTTTTCGTCTTCATGTCGATTTAAAAATAATCCAAAACCTTGTTTTCCAGGGTATTGGGGATCAATGGTCAAGAGCCCTTCACGACCTCTCTGGCGAGATTGATCCACGCCAGCCAGAAAAACCACCGGAAATTGAAGTCCTTTTGCCCCATGAAGGGTCATAATTCGAACAGCATTTTCGCCAAAAGCCTCTTCTCCAAAGGGAAGTTCCAGGTCGTTTTTGGCTTGGTATCTTTTCAGGATGTCGAGGATCGTTGCCAGCGACAATGGCTTTTGAGACCGTGTTGTCCAGTAATCCAACATTTTTTTGAGCAATGCCAGCTGTTTGGCTGCTTTAAAACCTTGTCGTCCAGTATCAATAGCCCTGTCACTCAAAGCAAAGTCTCGAATGAGCTGTGTAAAAAGATGCTGCGGACTCATCTGATCTTTTTGACTTGAAACCCATCCCATTTTTGAAACAAACCATATTAAAAGAGGTGTTACCGCTTGTAAGCCATCAGGTTGCTTTTTAGGGTGTTGAATAAAATCGCACAAAGCTTCATAGTATGAGAATTCAGAGAGTCCCATCTCTTTTTGAGTGGCCTTTCGGTATTTAGAGAGTAAATACAGTTCATGATGGTTGAGCTTACGTTGTAATAGGTTGATGAGGGCAAAATCATTGTGCGGATCGACGGCAACTTCAAGCAATGCAATGGCTTGCTGAACCACAGGGGTGTCGAAAAAGCCTAAGTTTCGTTGCCGAATGGCTGGAATTCCCAGGGATTCTAGCGCAGCTTCAATTTTTAGCGCCTTGCGGTGATTTTTCACCAAAACGGCAATGTCTTGAGGAGCATTTTTTTCGGTATACACTAAGTCGGCAATGGTTTCAGAAATCCATTGTACTTCTAAATCTTGGGCCTCACTGATGGTGGTTTCTGCTTCAATATGGAACCAACAAACTGCTTCGCCATCCTCATTTTCATGCTGAGGGCATGGGGCTAAGGTCTCTATCTTATCACTATCCATCATCTCTGTAATGCGGTTTGCCACACCCAAAATTGGTTTTTGAGATCGATAATTGGTTTTTAAAGTAATGGCTTGGCTGTGAGGCAAATCTTGAAATAAAATCTGCAGATTCTCAGGCTCAGCATGTCGAAAGCCATAAATGGATTGTTTTTTGTCACCCACCACGGTGATGCGGGGGTGATCTTTTCCTGAGAGGCATTGAATTAACTGGAGCTGTCCGCCATTGGAATCTTGAAACTCATCCACTAAGAAATGGGCAAAAAGGGTTTGGTATTCCTGCTGAATGGCTGGGAAATCCCTAAGCAGGCGAATGGTTTCTTGGATGAGATCGTCAAAATCAAAGGCATTTTCGAAACGAAGGTCATTTTGATAGAGGGCATAGATGGCGCTAACCACTTCAATCAGGTTTTTTTCAAGGTGTGTTGTCTTCTGGAGCTTTGAAAAATCTGGGGTGATGGCTGAAAAAGGCTCATTTCTCTTACGGCCATCATAACCAATGAAAGATTGGGTTTGATAGAAAGGCTTTAAACAGTCTTTTAACAGTTGAGCCCCCTGGGGTGGATTTTTCTGCTTCCGTAAGGCCTTCGCTGCGGTTATCTCTATATCCCATTCGCTGGGAAAAAAAGAGAATCGAGGATGTCGAATCGGGGTAAGATGGTGGGCCCAGGCCTGGGCGTAGGTTTCATGATCGGTCCAAATGATTTTGGTTATAGGATCAGAAACGGGCATTGTTGAAATGAGTACAGCATAAGCGGGGGTTTTTTCTAGCGCATGGTGATAAAATTCAGCCGGAGAAAGGCCAGCCGTTTTGATGTGTGGAACGAGGCTAAACAGGATTTCCTCAAAAAGGCCATCATAGGCGGGTAAATTGAGATCATTCAGATAGTCTATGTTGAGGCAGTTTGGAGAACAAGGAAGTTTGGCTTCTTTTAAGATCTCAGGCAAGCTTTTCATCTCGCCATCGAGGATCCGTTGGAGCAGTTTTTCACGTTGTAGATCTAACTCTACGTTGGATAAAATTTGAAACCGTTCGTTATACCCTATTTTTGCGCCATGCTGCTGAAGAATCCGTTGACAAAGGCTGTGAAATGTCCCAATCCATGCTCTCGGGTGTAAGGCAATGCCATTGGACTCACTTAAATAATGAGAAATCCGTTCTTTCATTTCTTGGGCCGCTTTTTGCGTGAAGGTGGAAACCCATAGATGCTCGGTGGCATTAAAATCGTTCTGACTCTGGAGATCCATGGTGAGTTTGGCAAAACGTCGGGTAATCAACTCTGTTTTGCCGGTGCCAGCGCCTGCTAAAACTTGTACAGCACCGTCAATTGGTGCTAAAACAGCCTCCTGCTGCTCAGCATTAAGTCCCTTGCAGAGCATTTCTTTAGAGGAAACGGATAGTTCAGTGGTACTCATTCAAAATCTCCCTCATCCGTCTCTTCATCGCCTTGGGGACCTTCGCACAGATTGACATAAGGGCAATAGGCACAATGCTTTTGTTTGTTTCCCAGGGGCGGAAAGTCTTTACACCCTTGAATCGGTTCCGCAAGGCCTTTTTTCAAGAGAGTTAAAAGATTGGTTTTACCCTGTTCCAGTGCTTCATGAGGAAGGGTTAAGGTCTCACATCCCCCAGTTTTTCCGTTTTGTTTGGGTGGGCGGACCAGTTGAAGGCTGGTATTTATTTTTTTATTTTGAAATTCATGGGTGTGCTGTGCCATAAGCCAATATAAAGGTAGCTGATATTCTCGTTCCCCATAGCGTTGAAGTCGATTTGTTTCTGCCCAGTCAATGGGTTCTAAGGCTTTGAAGAGGGGCTTCATGTTGGTTTCCAGTTTTACACTCAAATATTTTTGGCGTGTTGTTTTGTAATCCACAATTTCCAGGGTGTCTCCAGGGCCTTTTCGAATAAGATCCGCTCGGCCGTATAAGGTTATATTTTCAATACCAGGAATGTTTGACCAGAAAATGGGCTTTTCAATCCCAACTGGCTCAAAGGATGTATTGAAATAGCCTCTTTCACGTAGATCTGTAAAGGCTTGTTGGATTTGTGTGTGCAATTGATGTCGATACAATGGGGAGATCTGCTGAAGCAAAGTAAAATCTTTTTTCTCAAATCCCAACGACGTCAGATAGTCTGCTTCTGTCTCCCATTGAAAAACCTTTTGCGTCAGAATAATCAGTTCCTCAAAGGTGTAATTGTTTTGAAAATGCTGGTTAAAGACTTCTAGAATTTTGTGAATAAGACTCCCTAAAGCCGCTTGTGGCGACGTCGTTTTTTCTTTGAGACCCAGCAGGGATTGGTAAAAGAATTTTCGGGGGCACTTTAAGTATGTATCCAAACTGGAGGGTGAAATCATCACGGGCTCGTCCGGTTCCATTACCAGTGTTTTAGATCCGGGTGTAAAATCTGTCCAAGGAGTGTTAGTATTGGACGGGGTAAGTGTTTCAGAAGTCAATTCTAAAGATTCTGGGAGAATTTTTTCCCAGCCCTTGAGCCAGAATTCCAATAGCGGCATTTCATCCCAAAGCAGTTCTTCTGGATTATAGGTTGCAAGGATATGTTGCCCAAGAGCAAGTTGTGCATTGAGCTGCTTAATGGTCTCATCGTTTTGGGGTTGGGTAAAAAAATGATGTGCTTGGGGAAGAATGATATTTTTAATGGCCATACCACCAGATTCTTGGAGGGTGAATACTGAAACTCCCTGTGTGTTTGGATTGAAAAGCAGTTGGGGCTGGAGTCGCTCTATTGAAGCTCGTAATTCTGCTATCGTTTGAGGTACAGGAAGTTGTTTTGTCTGTGAGGTGAGGGTGTAATCAATACAAAATCGCTGGAGGTCTGGCGAAAATCCTTGAAATAAGCTGCTTTTTAGAAGTTGTGTCCAAGCTTCCCAGGTAGAATCACTCTTAAAGAGTTCAAAATGATGTTTTAAGTTTTGGAGAAGGGGCGCCAAAGAGATGTTTTTGGATAACTCAGAAAGCGGGGTTTCTCTGGGAGGAGGCAAAATCCCCTGGGCTTGAAGGATCGACTGGAAGACTTCAAGAGTCTCCGGTTGAGAAAAAGCTTCCTCAAAAGAAACATCCGGGATTATAAGGGCTTGTTGGCACCAGTGCAAGGTTTTATTTAAAAGCGCAACTTCGTGTATGAGATTCGGATCTTCGTCTCCCCAGATAGGGATGTTGTAAAACCGTAATTTCTCTTTCCAATAATCTTGAATCAAGGTATTGGGGCAAAGAATTAAGATATTAGTAGATGAAACATGGGCTTTTTGGAGATGATATAGCTCATTTAAAATTACTGATGCTGCGAATGCAGGATCCTCTGTTGCCAGTTCTTTTCTGATTCCCAATGATGTGGGAGAGGGAGGGTGAAAGATTTGTGAATTCTTAAAAAAGATGCCCCATGCCTGGTTTAAGGATAAGGCCAGATCCTGAAAGACTTCAGGTAAGAAGGGGGTTCCATAAACAAGGATTGGGGTTTTCGTGAATACTTCATCGGTTAGCAGTTGGTTTTTAAGGGAAGCACATTGATCTGCCAGGGACATGTTGGGAAAGTGCGTGTTTAGCCACTGGAATAGGGGCGTAATTTGATACGCATGGGGTGGAAGCAAGCCTTCATGCTGCTCTTTTACAATTGCGTGTTCTAGCCAAGCTTGGGTCAATGGAGTGGGACATAAAATCTGGATGACGGCATGTGGGGTTAGAGAGACTGGCTTCTGAAAAAGTGTTTCGCTGGGAGATACCTTGTTAGGCGCTTTATCCCAAGAGGTTTCACCTGATAAAACTTCTTCCATGTTAAACCTGGGCTCCTTTTGCCATATTTTGCCATAAGCGTATGGCCAGGTCATGCAAAAGATTTTTTGACGGCGTTAAATTTCTTCAGGATAATGGAAAGGCGTTTTTTGCAATGAATGAAGAATTGGATGACTCATGCCCCAGGCCCAATTAGATACGAGCAATAAGACACCGGTCAATGTAGATGAGATTTATACACCGGTACAGGATGATCTAGTCAAAGTTCAAGAAAGCTTACGCCAAATTGTTCCACCAGAAACGGAGCTTTTGGCCAATTCCATTGCCCACACCATGCAGGTACGCGGCAAACTTTTCAGGCCGTTATTGTCGTTACTGGCTTCAGGTGCTAGTGGTAAGATTGACGACCCACATATTGAAACGGCTGCTGTGGCGGAACTGATTCATGTGGCCACGTTACTTCACGATGATGTGCTCGATAAATCCGACATGCGTCGGGGACGTTCTACAGTGAGGGCCTTGTGGGGTAACCGGGTTTCTATCTTAAGTGGTGACTACTTATTGGCCCAAGCCAGCTTAAAGCTTTCCAGGTTAAATAATTGCCGATTGGTTTCTATTTTTGCGACGGTCTTATCAAATCTTTGTGAGGGCGAGGTTGAACAGGTCCGGGCCAGTTATAACTTGGATGTAAACTGGGAAAATTATTTTAAGAAATCAATTTGTAAGACTGCATCCTTGTTTTCAGCATGTTGTGAGTCTGCTGGCGTTTTAAACTGTCATACAGAATCAGAAATTCAACGGTTAAAGTTGTTTGGCGAAAAATTTGGCATTGCGTTTCAAATTATTGATGACTTGCTGGATTACACCAGCTCAGCTCAAGCGTTAGGAAAACCAGTCTTGGATGATCTTAAAAATGGGATCTTAAATGCTCCGATTTTAATTGCTTTAGAGACCTTTCCCAAAGGATCTAATGAATATCAGAAGCTTCAAGGGTTGATTGAATCTCTTTTTCAATCTGAGATGGAGCCAAACGATCAGGTGGCAAGTCAGCAAGAACTGTTGGCCTTGTTAGACAACATTGATGCCATTGAAAAAACCCAGGTTCTGGCCGAACGCTACGTAAGAGAAGCTTGTGAGGCAATTGCTTTCTTGCCAGACTCTCCTTATCGCCAAGCCCTTTTCGATTTAACTTGCTATGCGACCCAGCGCCAGCACTAATAAGGGGTTGATGTATCCAGGTCTTTCTTAAGCTGGGTGATGTCTTGCAGTTGCTTCAATGCCGTTCGGATTTTTTCCATTTTGGTGTGTAAAATCGCTTCATCCTGTTTTTGATCTTCCAGGGTCCCTCGAAAAATCTGCCGGGTCCGATTGGCAGCCATCCAATAATCAACCAGGCTGTGAAGCTCCTCAACAGCAGTTTTTAAATCTTGGTAAGAATGAAACGATTTTTCGGCTGGGGTAATATTGTTCTCCAAATCGCTCCAATCTAAGGATGCTTCGGCACTGAAGGCACTGAGGCGTTGTAGTGAATGCGGCTCAACATTCAAAGATTCCAGGTAGCTTAAGGTTTCTTTAAGGGTTTTGCCGATACTTTTAGTTTTTTCCTCGTAATGTTGATATCGCTGAGGTTGAAGCCTTCGGTATAAAAGCGCCTTAGAGACGCCATGTTTTCGAATTTGTAATTTAAGGGCATTTTTATCAGGGGTGACAGTCGGCGTATAGCTTTGAGGTGGGGCAGGCTGATCTTGTGTTGCTGTGCTTGGGGGAGGGCTTAATCGTAAGGGCTCTGCTTGTGCAAGAGGCATGAAGAGCAAAGCCAAAAGGCCCACCCAAGCGATTTGTTTCAAAGGTCTTCGATACAAATCAAAAGCGTTCATAGTGATATTATGGGCCATTTTCTGAAAATTGTAATCGTGTTTGTGGCCCACAAAAAGGATTGACGTAATTCAGATATTTAAGGTTTAAGTCGGCCCATGAGTCTGGGGAAGGGAATGGTTTCTCGCACATGATGTAGGCCACAAAGCCATGAAACAGTTCGTTCGATCCCAAGGCCAAAACCTGAATGGGGAAATGATCCATATTTTCGGATATCCAGGTACCAGTCAAAGGCTTCAATGGGGAGGTTATGGGCTTTAATGCGCTCCAGTAAAACGTTTAAATCTTCTTCACGCTGGCCGCCGCCAATCACTTCACCATACCCTTCCGGGGCAATCATATCCACATTTAAAGAGAGTTTTGGGTTTTCCGGATCGCTTTTCATGTAAAAGGCTTTGCACTGAGCCGGGTAACGATGAATAAAAAGAGGGCGATCAAACTCTTGAGAGATAACGGTTTCTTCATCACCGCCAAAATCTTCTCCCCACGGAACTTTTTGCTCTTCCGTGCCTTTCTCATGTAAAATGGCCAGGGCTTCATCGTAGGTAATTCTGGGGAAGGGCTTTTGGATATTTTCCAGTTTGGCGATATCTCGCTCTAACAAGGTCAGTTCCCGGCGACGATTTTGAAGAACCCGTTGGACGATATAAACCACAAAGTCTTCGGCTAAATCCATGTTGTCATTCAGGTCATTAAAAGCCACTTCGGGTTCAACCATCCAAAACTCTGTGAGGTGACGGCGGGTTTTGGATTTTTCAGCCCGAAACGTAGGGCCAAAACAATACACTTTTCCAAAAGCAGCAGCGGCGGCTTCCATATAAAGCTGACCGCTTTGGGTTAAGTAGGCTTTTTCTTCAAAATAGTCCGTTTCAAACAGGTTTGTGGTGCCTTCACAAGCGCTTGGCGTAAAAATCGGCGCATCTACCAACGTAAAGCCGTTGCTATCAAAATAATCTCGGACGGCTTTGATAATTTCAGCCCGAATACGGATAATGGCGTGTTGCCGGGCGGAACGAAGCCAGAGGTGGCGGTGATCCATTAAAAAAGCAGTCCCATGTTCTTTAGGCGTAATGGGATACTCTTGCGCTTCGCTGAGCACTTCAAAGCCAGTGACACCGATTTCATAGCCAATGGGGGAGCGATCGTCTTTTTTCACTTTTCCGATAATTTTAAGGGTTGATTCTTGGGAGGTTAAATCGGCTTGTTTAAAAGCTTCTTCTGAAAAATCTCCTTTAAACATCACGCATTGAATGGTTTCTGTGCCATCACGAACCTGTAAAAAATGTAATTTTCCGCTGGAGCGTTTATTGTAAAGCCATCCTAAAATACAAACTTCCTGGTCTAAGTATTCTCCAATGTTTTCGATGTAAACTCGCGGGGCCTGACATTCAGTCACTGACATGATCCACTCCTTTTTTAAATCGCTATTGCTACTCTGAGTGTATAACAAAAGATATTACATTCAGAGTGCATGAGGTTCCACTGTGTGTTGCTGATTTGAGGATTGCGGCTCAAATATTAAAATAAAGAAAAGTAGACCATGCGATAAACTGTTTCTCAATTGAATTCGTGTAAAATAAGATTACTTTGCCACTAAGAAGAAATGGGGGATTTCCCGAAGCATGAAACAAATCGTCTCAATTTTGGTTTTAATCGGCCTGATTGTCTGGGGATACCTCAGTGTTGCAGGATTTACCAGCTATCTGTTAATGATAGGGCTAATTAGCGCTTTGGTGATTGCCCATGAGTTTGGTCATTTTTATGTGGCCAAAAAAGTAGGGGTTAAAGTGGAGCGGTTTGGGTTTGGGCTTCCCATTGGCCCAACATTATTGGAAAAACAGGTGGGAGAGACAAAATTTTGCCTTCATCCCGTTCTTTTAGGGGGCTATGTATCCTTTCCAGATGATGATCCTGAGTCTGACGTTCCCTTGGATTCACCCGATCGGTTTGAAAATAAGCCGATTCCCCAACGTGTGGCCATTGCCGTTGCCGGGGTTGTCGTCAATCTCATCGCAGGTTATCTCATTATGGTTTTTGTAATGCTGATGTGGGGCTACCCAGGGCATTATTTTGTAAAGATTAAGAGCTTCATTAACAATCACTCTCCTGCCCAGCAAGCCGGGCTCCTCCAGGGTGATATTTTTGTGAAAGTGGCTGGCCAAGACATTAAGACCCCATCTGTTTTGATTGATTATTTGCATAGTCATAAAGGGCAACCGGTTTCACTCACTGTTGAACGCGGAAATGCTTTAAAAACAGTTACGGCTACGCCGGATAAAACCGGGAAAATTGATGTGGTATTGATTCCCACCCACAAGTATATTCCTCTTAAAAACCCAGCAGAGTCTGTGGTGAAGGCGTATACATTTTTACAAGAAAAAATGGTCCAGAATTTTCAGGCTATGGGGCAGGTTATTACGGGAAAACGTAGTGGGAAAGAGGTTTCTGGCCCCATTGGTATTATTGAACAAGGGGGCGAAATGATTCAAACCTTTGGAATCTCAGATGGGCTGGTGATTACCGCCTTAATCAGTGTGATTCTGGGGATTATGAACATTTTACCCATCCCCATGTTAGACGGGGGGCACCTTCTCTTTATGTTTTTCGAAAAGCTGAAGGGACATCCCTTGCACAAAGGGATTCAAGAGCGCATTACCCAGTTTAGTTTTGTAATTTTAATGGGATTGATGTGTGTTATTCTGTGGAATGACATTAATACTTATATTCTCGGAAAATAAAAGAGCGAAGGTTTTAATTTAAACTGGTTGCGCAGGGCCTGTTCCTGCCCTGCACCGACCCTTGTTGGGATTCAAGAGGATTTTTTATAAACGCTTTTTTGGTATTGCTGAATTAAGGATAGATTTGTCTGTAATGAGGGTCCGTTCCCTCCCCTCAGGCTCCCCTCCCGGAAAGGTATCCTTTTTATTGAGCAATACGCTTTTTCTTACTTACTATTTACCCGAACCAAGGTTCTGGCAATATTAATATCAATGCCGCGATTGAGATTATCTTTGCAAGCCAGGATATGGTCGCCTCTGACCACATAATATTTTGCCTTGTCCTTGGATTCAGGATCCACGGCTTTATAAAGGGTGCCGGGTCGGATTCCCAAGTGGCGTAAATCTAAAAAGAAATTCCGAACCGTTTGTTTTTCAGGATTGGAAACCAATTCGGGGTAGTCAGAGTTGGGTGTTTTCTGGTCTTTCATCCAAGAGGTCCATGGGTCTTCAGGGGCTGCAAAATTAATAAGACAAAGGGCCTGATCTTTTCCATTATCTCGGATAATGGGTAAAATCGGCTCCATGTCTAAAGCAGATTTTTGTTGCGGGCTGAGATCTGGGTCGTAGGGTAATTCTAAATGGCCATTGTTAAGAACATGATTTTCATGGCGCTGGCGAATCAGGGCTGTAACATCTTCAAAGAACTGCTGAATGAGGGGGTTGGTTTTCAACCAGTCATGGCGAATCAATTCCCGGTTGCCCAAATACATATTGCGTAGGTCTTCCCCACCAGCTTGTCCCAAAAGATCAGCTAGATAGAACGACGGATCGCCTGGCATGGCAATTTGAAGGGCGACAATGCGCTTAAATTGTTCCAATGCGGGCCGAATGGCTTCGTTATACAAAGTTTGTTTCAAAGCAGTTTGAATGTCTGGTTTTTGAATCAATGCTTTCTTGGGGGATTGTTGAGCAATGTGGTCAATGGTCCAGCCAATGACATGATCGAGTTGGCGGTATCCTAACCATTGACCGGATTTTTGGACATGCTGCTGAGAGACTTCCCATGGCGCTTTATCAAAGGATGCCCCAAGTTCTAGAAGGAGTTTATTGGCCTTGGATTGATCCCCTAAAGCAGTGGTCAACGGTTCAGGATGTGCTTGAATTTGATGGAAGGTGTTAGAGATTTTGCCCCGCATGGCTTTTACTTCACTGGGCTCTAAAAGCAATTGTTTTGAGGCGCAATAGAGTTGTTGATGCTGCGTTTGGCTTAAACCCAATGCCTTAGGAGAGATAATCTGGAACAGGGCATCGACATATTTTTCTTTGGCTTCAAAGGGAATGGGTCTTCGATCCAGCGGGTTTTTCCGCTCGTTACTATGATTTAAAAAGGGTTCAATGTTACAAAACTCTTCATGGTTGGCCTGGGCTGTTTTTTCAATCTGCCGAAGAATTTGGGACCGTCTACTGGCTGCTAAGGTTCGCAATTTCTGAAAGCACCCTTGGGGCAGTTTGTTTCGGAGAGTTTGGAGTTGTTGTCGATATTGCAACTCATTTAAAGCCAGATGAAAGGTTCCCACGTCTTCCTTGCCCTCTTTGTAATTTAAGCCTAACCAGTCTAAATAATCATATCGGGCTTGATAAGGGTGAAGGGTTAGGCCATAAAGCGAAGTGGACATGTCATGATTGGATGTCATGTTCTGAAACAGGAGGGCTTGCTCCATGGGGAGTATTTGCATCATGGGTTTAACCGTGTTTTGGATGTATTGTGCCGGTGAAAGTTGATGCGGAAAATCGCCATCCGGCCGCGGAGTCATCCGAATGGCTTTATGCCCAGAGGAGAAAAACCAGTTGTAGTTTGGAATACCGTTAATAATATTGCCATCCATTAAGTTTGTGAGATACTCCATGGCTTTTTGCGGGCCTGCTAGAATATGAAAGTCTGTAATTTCACCTTTTAGAACACTTCTGGGGAAGACACTGCGAATCCCATGGGCAATAGTTGCCATAATCCGTTTGATTTTGGGCAGTTCAATTTTTTCCAGACGCTCTTGGCGAATCTCTTCAGTCGGTTCCCCACGAACGCCATCCATATCCCCTAGGTCTTTCATGGCATCAATTCGCCAATGGAGACCAAGGCACCGTTTGTGAAGAACATGACGGGCAACTGCCGCTGACTCTGGTGTGAGGTTGCCCAATAAAGCTTCTAAAGGTGCATTGAGTTTGGCGGTATCAAAAGTGCTTAACTGTTGGGTGAAAAACCGGTTGAGTAACTTTGCCGCCTGGTTTGGTGTGCCGTTAACCAAGGCTTGTAAGGTGGGTTGTAAATCCTTGTTTGCTGCAAATAATCGGCTTAAAAAGGCTGGGGAGACTGTTTCATCATTGGCGCGGGGAGAGATGAACTTGCCGGTGAGTAGTGATAGATAAAGACTTCTGCCAATTTCTTCATAAAACAGGTGTCCTAAAAGCGGGTCTTTTAGTTTTTGCTTTAACCGAGGTGTCAGGGAGCTTTCTAGTTTTTGCTCTAAACGGTGCATAAACGATTTTTGTGTCCCCATGCGTTGTGTTAGCCAGTTAATGCTTCGCTGATAGACTTTTTGTTTGGGGAACAATCTATCAATCCAGGAAAAAACCGGTTTTGAAAGACTCACGAGGAGTTCAAACCAGAGGGGTTTATCTCCGTCGGTCAGCAATTGTTTTAATCGGGGGGTATGGAAAAGAATTTCCATCATTTGAGGCGCTGGCAGTGTCGCCAGATGAAAGTTTTGGGATAACTGTTTTACCAAAAAACTGGAAGCTGGGAGGGTCTGCTCTTGTTGTTTTTTGCGCAGATCCTGGAGGGCTTTTTCAATAGAACGGTTGGAAATGGGATTTTCTTCCCCTTGATTGAGGGATGGTAGCATTTGGGAAGGGTCTTTTGTGTTTTGGGTGGTGATGGTGTTAATTCGTTTTAGCCATTGAGTTGCAGTGGCACCGCCTGAAATGAGGCCCTTTTGTTGTAATGCGCCAGCAACGTTAGCTGTGTAAAGTCGGTCTATTTTGTCGGTCCAGTAAGTGCAAGCGTCTTTCACATATTGCGTCACCTCTGGGGTATCGATATTGATTTTTTTGACATCAATTTGTCCGTCCCAGGAGTAACCGCTGTTATCTTCGTTTCGGGTGGTAAATTCAAAGCGATTCCAAACACTTTTTAGCTGTTTCATCGTTTTGAAACGTTCAACGGGATTTTGTATTTGACTGGCTTCGGTCAAAGCTTTGCGCTTGGCTTCATATTCAGTAGGGGAGATGGGGAAGCAATATTTTTGGACGGAATCTTGGCTGTTTGTAAATTGGTATTTTGCCGTTTCACTTAAGGGGTTTTGATTTCCCAGGTTGTCTTCTACTCGGGGATCGTAGAGTTGAACAAAATAAGGTGCTTCAGGATTGTGAGGATTGGAAGGCTTGATGAAGCGAACATCCCACGCTTTATGATTGGGCACTTCTTTTTGGGTGATGGGGTCTTTCAAGAGAGGTAAAATACCCAGTTTTAGACGTTCGTTGGGGAACTGATTGAGCTTACCGTAATCAAACCAGGGGAGAAATGGCGAATTGTGCCCATAATAGAGATTGGCCAGATAATGGACTCCATTGAGTCCTTCATTGACAAAGGCGCCATCAAAGCACATTCTGGCACCATCTTTTAAATTTTGAAGGGCCAGTTTTTCAAAGCCTGAAGGGCCTGAAATAATGGAGTTTGTTTTAAATAATGATTTGGTCCAGTAGCCATGGGCACTGATGTCATCCCCACCGATCAAGGGGCGATCTTCCACCATCTTGGCTTTGCCAGCCTTTAAAATGCTGCTTAAAACATCATTGGATTTTTCGGTACCCCCAATTTTATTGAAGTGGGTTCGTTTTGAGCGGACATTGTCTTTTTCAAGGCTACTTAATTGGGTGTAGGTATCTAATTGCTCAGGCGTCACCAAACTGTCTCGGAAAACCAGGACTGTCGGACCAATGCTACTGGGGTCTCCGGAATTTTTGGGAATAACATTGAAGCCGTTTTTCCGCTGCGTGTGGTCTAAAAGGATTTCTTCAGAACCATCAGCGTGTTTAATAACAAATCGATACCCTAAGGCCTTTTTATTTGAAAGGACTTTCCCTCTGGGTAGCTCCCACTGATGCTTTTTGGGATGCATTTCAATCCGTTGTGGGGCGGTGTTTCCGTATTGATACTCTAGGAATACTTGATGGGCATCTGTTCGGCCGGGCAAAGTGATACGAATCCCTTCATCCGGAATTCGATAGGCTGAAAAGCGGGGTTGTCCCCCATGTTTTGCTCTAAAAAATGATGTGATACCCTGCAATGATGAATCCCCACGAAACAAAAAGAGTGCCTTCGATAAATGCCATGGTAAATAAAGGATCCTGAAAATGCAAAATTGCCTAAATTGTTTTATTTTGCTTTAAGGATTTTCTAAACCTTCATTATTGAGCCACCTCGAACGGCAAGTTCGTTATATTCGCATAGGTTTTGCCCAGAGGCCGTTCCCTCCTCTGGACACCTCCCTAAAAATGGATTCGGGATCGGGTCGGGGCGGGGCAGGAAAAGGCCCCGCACAAACAATCTTGCCGAAGCAAATAACTTGCCAATTACGAGTAATCTAAATGATAAATGAAT
Source organism: Vampirovibrionales bacterium (assembly GCA_025449835.1). GTDB lineage: Bacteria > Cyanobacteriota > Vampirovibrionia > Vampirovibrionales > JAGQHJ01 > JANWIO01. The sequence goes on along the minus strand of JANWIO010000140.1, from coordinate 17,062 downwards.
TTTTAATTCAAACGGATTTCTGAGGGGTCCGTTATAGCCCTATAATATCCTTTTTAAACTTGGGGGACGTATCAGATAACAATAATGAGGGAAAGTCCTCTGGAACCTGATTTTCAGTTTTACTTCTGACTTACCATTTGAATAAATCATCTTTTTTGAGCCGGGAGTGCTTTCGCAGTATACTTTCTCATATAACGTGTTAATGATTTTTACTCAGGGATGGAAGAGGTCGCTTATGGTGATTGAAGATGGTTTGGAGTATCGGCGTCGATACCGTGGCTTAATTGGGATTCAACCCAAAATGCCCATTCGGGATACAGCGACGTTAAGTGTGGTGTATACGCCTGGTGTTGCTCGCCCTTGCTTAGAGATTGATATTGATCACTTGAAATCGTTTGATTATACTATTCGCGGTAATACAGTTGCCGTGATTTCAGATGGTTCTAGCGTTTATGGTTTGGGTAATGCGGGGCCTTATGAGGCGATTCCTATGTTAGAGGCCAAATGTGTCTTTCATAAAACCTTTGCCGGGATTGATGCATTCCCCATTGCCATTAAAACCCAGGATCTTGATGAGTTTGTTGAAATTGTCCGTTATCTTTCTCCCACCTTTGGCGGGTTTCATGTTGAAGATATTGCCTCACCGCAATGTTTTGCCTTGGAAGAGCGCTTAAAACGAGCCATTTCGTTACCTATTTTTCATTCTGATCAGCAGGGTGCTGCCGTTGTGGTTTTTGCGGCATTGCTCAATGCCTTAAAACTGGTGGATAAAAAGTTAGAAGATCTGTATGTTGTGATTGCCGGTGCGGGAGCTGGTGGTGTTGCAACAGCCAAGTTCCTTAAAAAAGTAGGGGTTGGCAATGTGAAAGTGTGTGACAAGCATGGAGCCCTTTATTATAGGCGCTTAGAGGGCCTCAATTGGATTAAGTCTGAATTGGCACGCTTAACCAATCCTGAGGACAAAAAAGGCCCACTGGAAGAAATGATTAAAGGGGCTGACGTGTTTATTGGATTCTCCACTGGGAATATTCTGACCCCTGAGATGGTCAAATCCATGGCACCCAACCCCATTGTCTTTGCCCTGGCTAACCCCACGCCAGAGATTACGTATGAAGTCGCAAAAGTTGCGGGTGCAAAAGTCGTGGCAACTGGGCGCAGTGATTTCCCCAACCAGCTAAACTCCTCACTGATTTATCCTGGAATCTTCCGAGGAGCTTTGGATGTTCGGGCTACGGATATTAATCATCATATGTTTTATAACGCCTCTCAGGCCATGGCGGCCTTGGTGGATGAAAATGAACTGTCACCAGAGTTTATTATCCCAAGGGCTTTAGATTTTCGAGTGTCTGCCAATGTTGCCTCTGCTGTGGCACAAGCTGCACTGGATACCAATGTGGCTCAGGTGAAAGTGGATCCTGAAAGCATTGCAACCAAAGTGATGGATTATGTGTATGAAGGCACCAATGCTTGGGTAGAACATGCTGCCACAACAGAGTTTAATTCATTAGAAGAGGAATCGTTAGATCTTCATCACCGGTATCATGGGGTGATTGAGGTGAAAACCAAGATTCCGATCCGGGATCACTATATTTACAACCTCATTTATTCTTCACCCGGGGCCAGTGTGCCATGCGAAATTATTCGCGATAACCCGGATGAAGCTTATGAACTGACGGCAAAAAATAATCTGGTGGCTATTGTAACCGATGGTAGCGCCATTTTAGGTTTAGGAAATCTGGGGCCTAGCGCAGCAATGCCGGTAATGGAAGGAAAAGCGGTTCTCTTTAAAACCTTTGGTGGTGTCGAAGCCTTCCCAATTTGCCTGAGAACCCAAGAGATTGATGAGATCGTGGATGCTGTGGTGAAGATTGCACCCGTTTTTGGTGGCATTAATCTGGAAGACATTGCAGCACCTCGCTGTTTTGAAATCGAACAGAAGCTAAACCAGGCTGTGGATATCCCGGTTTTCCATGATGATCAACACGGGACGGCTGTGGTGGTTTTAGCCGGTATTTTAAATGCCATTAAATGTGTGGATAAAGCCTTACCCGATGTCAAAATTGTATTTAATGGTGCCGGGGCCGCAGCACTGAGTGTTTCACAGCTCCTTTTAAAAGCGGGTGCCAAGGATATTACCATTTGTGATTCCAAAGGGGCTATTTATACAGGCCGAAAAGTGGGGATGAATCCTTATAAAGAGCGGATTGCTGAAATCACCAATTTGGTCAAAAACAAAGGTGATCTGGCCGATGTAATGAAAGGGGCCGATATTTTTATTGGTCTTTCAGTGCCTGGCACGGTGAATCAGGAGATGGTGAAATCCATGGCGGCAGATCCCATTATTTTTGCCTTGGCCAATCCGGTTCCTGAAATTATGCCCAATGAAGCCTATGCGGCAGGGGCCAAAGTGGTAGCTACTGGGAGAAGTGACTTTCCAAACCAGGTGAATAACTCTTTGGCGTTTCCTGGGATTTTCCGAGGAGCGCTGGATGTTCGGGCCAGAAATATCAATGACGATATGAAATTGGCAGCGGCTTTTGCCATCGCAAGCTTAATTAACCCGAAAGAAATTGAGGAAGGGCAGATTATTCCAGGAGCCTTGGATTTTCGTGTGCCTCCTGCCGTGGCTGCGGCCGTTGCCAAAGCGGCGGTTGAAACGGGTGAGTCTCGCCACACGGTGGATCCCAAACAGGTTCAGGCCGAGCTGAAAAACTATATTTATGAAGGTGAATTGAAAAAGCTCCCTCAGAACATTTAAACTTGTTTCTCGCCTGATTTTAAAGAGCGTTGAAAGGAGAAAAAATAGATGGCACAAACCGCTGAACGATTTAAAGAACTCGTGCCGATTCATAACCCCTCCGGACAAGAAGAACGGATTCGAGCGTATATTCAGCGTGTCATTCAGTCGTTGGGGTATACGGATATGCATGTGGATGAGGCGGGTAATCTGTTTGTGCGAATCCCCGGTGCTCCCAGCAAGAAAACCATTCTGCTTTCTGCCCACATGGATAGTGTTCCCCCCTGTGAAGGGATTGAACCCATTGAAGACGTGCAGGATGGGCGCCCCATTATTCGTTCTGCGGGAAAAACCATTTTAGGAGCCGATGATAAATCCGGAATTGCAACGATTCTGCGGATTGTTGAGCGTTTAAAAGAAGAAGGCATCGGACAGAACCATCCCTTAGAGCTTTTGTTTTCCTCTCAAGAAGAGGTGGGGCTTTTGGGGCTAAAAGCCTTTGATTTAAAGCAGAGCGAGGCAGAGATGGGGTTAGTTTTAGATGGGGAAGGGGCCATTGGCGATATTTTTGATGCAGGCCCTTCGCAAAAAGGCTTGCTGTTTCAATTAGAGGGTATTCGCTCTCATGCCGGTATTGCCCCTGAAGCTGGGGTAAGTGCCATTGAAATGGCTGCACATCTTTGTGCGAGTCTTCCTTCTGGGCGTTTAAGTCCAGAAACAACTATGAATCTTGGGGTGATTGAAGGGGGAGATGCCTTTAATATTGTGGCGCCCTCAGCCACCATTAAAGGGGAAGCCAGAAGCCATGATGAATATGCCCTAGAAGCACTCTTAACACAAATCCAAGAGGTTTCCCAAGAAATCCAAGAGCAATTCCCACGGGGTAAGGTTGTTTTTACGCCCACCCATAAATATGCTCGTTTTGTGGTGCCCCCAGATCATGTTTCCATCGGTATGGCAAAGGCTGCCTGTGAAAAACTGGGCATTACGCCCGAGGTAAAACCCATGAATATTGGTTCTGATGCCCATATTCTCAATCATGGTGGTTTGCCCAGTATTGTTTTGGGGATGGGATTTCATTTTTCCCACAGTTTAGGCGAGTTTATTTATGTGGATGAGCTGGAGCAGGTCACCCAGTTGGTGTGGGAAATCATCCACGCTTAAGCAAATGCCTGAAGTAATATATCCCTGGGAAGTATCGTGAAATTGTTGATGAAGTATTACGCTTTGTAACAACAATGGCTTTTGAAGGCAATTGAGAAAATGGCTTCGGTTTATATCTGAAAAGTACACAAAACGCTTTGAAGCGGGGGCTTTGTATGAATATCCTCCCATTATCGACCCAACGTTATGCCACGAAGATCTCTCGAAGGAATTCTTCGACACAGAATTTGTTGTCTCGTAATCTTCCTTCCGTTTCGCTTCGTTTTGGTCAAGAGAGTCCCACAAACTTATATCAAGCTATGCAACAACGCTGGATTCCGGATGAGGAGTTTGATACTTTATTAGAGCGTCATGAAACTCAACATGGCCCTTATTTAGGCAACATTCCACAGGCTTTTCTAACCCATTTTCCCACCCGTGAAGCAGTTTGTAACGTTTTGGATGACATTGCACTCCAACTATCACGTCACTGGGAGGGAAATCGACGGGTCGAAGCAAAATCTCCTGATGAGGTGTCTAAACGAGTTGCTCCCATCAAGATTTCATTTATTGATTCAGGGAGCGATGGTGAGGTTTTTAAAGTACAAGTGGGAGATCAGGCTTTTGCATTAAAAGTTTTTAAAAATAACAACTCTCCCGTCACTGAATTTCAAGCGTTAACGTTTCTTTCAGGACAAGGCGCTAAAGATATTATGAAATCCTACCTATCGGGTTTTGCGAATAAAAAAGGTTGGATTCTTTCTGAATTTATTCCTTCTGAGCCACCATTCACTCGTAAGCAGCTTGATGCAAGAGGACCCTCATCCATTGCTGAAGTGGCTCAAAAGCACAATATCCTCATTGGGTATGCCTATGATCGCGTCAATTCAATTTTGGTAGACGCTGGGTTTATCCGCTATTTTGATCCCAATTTTGATACAGAGAATCAATTTAAAGGGGGCATTTTGGTCTGTGAATCTGTGTTAAAAAGGGCTTATGAATCTGCTGCTCCGTAAAGCTTGCATTCGAAAATCCTTGGGACGCCGTCAGATTTTCTTGGATCCTGAATGGGGTTTGTATTATTCTTTTCAAAATGAGGGTGTGGATGGGACTTGCACACAAGGATCAGACCGCTCAAGAGTGCATCAATAGTTGAGGGATTAAGCATGCGGATTGTAAACAGCATTAAACCACTTACGTTTGGTAGCAAACCAGATACCAAAACGCTGGATGGGATTCAGCGTTTATTAGAGGCGTGTTTTCGTCAAGCACAGATTACCGTGGTTGATCGACCCACTCGCAGTAATCCCACAGCGCAGGTCTCCTTTTTTAGGCCTCAAAATCCCATTGTTGAAAATGATAAGCCCGTCTATTTTTGGGTGGTTCCCAATGGTCAGGTTGCCGATTTAAACCATATTTGGCAGATTGTTAAAGCCTTACCGGCTGCTCGGCCAACGGATCAGGAGCATGTGGTTAAAATTGGTTCCCATTATGTAGGCTGTTGGGGAGAATCTTAAGCCTTTACTTATTCAAGGCTTATCTGAAGTTCAGTAAAACCTCTTCTCCCAATATTTCTGGGGCCTCAATTTCGGGACTTTTCTCTGAAATAAAGAACATGACGTTGTGGCTTGAGTTGGGGACGCATCTTAACTGCGTTTGGTTAAAGTTAAAACACCGATAGAGGTGATACTTGGATTCAAATAGATCGAAATGTCCTGTTAAAATTTCGGCACACAGGTAGTTGACCAACCCTTCAGCGTATTGGTCAATATGGTATAGGATATCCTCTGGTAAAATCATGATGAGACTATACGCTTTATGGAGTTTGGGGCTTGCTTCTGACCATTTATCGGGTTGTTTGTTGCTGAGATAAAGGTTCCACAGTGGCCTGACACAAAGTTTAAAGTTGGGGGATGTTTTACGGATTAAGTATATATACCGTTTTAACGTGGATAAAATACACTCAGCCAAAACCACTTGTAGCTCTTTTTGAAGGCTTGGGCTAAGCAAAATAAGGTTGCTTAAATGAGGATACTGATCAAACCATGGCAGATCCTGATGCCGTTTTGCCATTTGTCTCTCTCCAACATTGAAAACGTTCATCAGCCAGGACAATATTCCGGCAGTTCCATGTGGAGTATCGGCACAGTGGTTAAGAAATTTGAAAAATTGATACAAAATTTAATCAACAGGGACCGCTTTTGTTTCGGTATGCTTTCACTGTTAAGTTTTTACGGAACACCTTGGTTACACTGGCGGTACGCAAAATAAGAACGGGCAAACAGCAGAAAAAGCGGAATAAAAGAAAGGGCTGCGATAAAATATCGCTCTGAATCGGAAAGGGTACTTTGACGCACAAAGGATTCTACAATGGCTGCCCAGATTAATAGGATTGTACAAAGAAAAATCGTTCCTGTGACAGACTTTATCGCTTTTTTAAGGGCTTTCCCAATCCCATCTGAACCAGGATGGAGCATGGTAAAGCCAATCCGTAGGCCTGCTCCGCCTGCTAAGATAATGGCCGATATTTCTGGAACCCCATGAGGCAAAAGCCATGCACCTAGTCCAATTAAGTCACCGTTGTAAAACAAGGCAGGCAGGGCACCGAGCATGAGCCCGGTTTGAATAAGCAAAATAAAGGTTGGAATCCCAAATAAAAAGCCCGAAATAAAGCAAATAATGGCAACTTTTAAGTTATTCATAAACAAAAACGAGGCAAACAATGTTTTGGCTCCCACGCCATAATTTCTCCCCGTTGTCAGCATGGTTTTTTGTGCCGATTTTGAGAAGAGATAAGCCTCTAGTTCGTGGGATGAGCGAAGAAAAGTGGGCATCATGATTGGGGCCATTTCAAAGTTTTGATGGACAATGATAAATCCAATAAACGTTGTGACTAAGATAATGCTGAATGAAAGCAGATGAAAGTAACGATTCTCCCACATTTGGGCGGGTAGCTTTACCCAAAAGCTCTCCAAAAGCCCTGAAAAGGATGTTTCTTCCTCTGGATAAAGTAAAACATTCGCTTGAACAATTAATTTTTGGCATGGATGGAGGTAGTTTTGCCATTGAGGATGTGCTTTAATCTGAGAAAAGGTACTCAAACATTGTAAGTAGGTGTAGGCAAACTCCTCAATAAAGGCCGGTGATTGGGATTTAAGGCCAGACTTTAAAGCCGTATCAATTTGAGACTTCAGTTTTTCAAAAACTTGCCTATAACTTAAAGGGAGTTCATGAGAATCCATGCAGGTACCTGAAGTTATGCTTCAACCAAATGAACATCAACATCATACCATTTGGACACCGGAGTTGGTGGAGATTTCTTTACCCTTGGCCGGGATTGCCCGGCGTGTGGTGGCCAGAATCGTTGACCAGCTTATCATCACTTTGTTTTTGGCCGGTGTTTGGATTGGCTTTTTCCTCATGCTGCCCAGCGTGTTAAAACTCTTTAGTCCGCTTGGAAAAGCAGAGCCTGTTTTAGTCGTAATTCTCTTTGTGGGGGCATTTTTGTTTTCAGTGGCCTCCTACTTTTTATACTATTGGGCTTTTCATACCTTTAATTATGGAAAAACCCCGGGTAAGGTATGGTTAGGTATTCGGGTGGTAACAGATCGCGGCGGACAGATTAATATCTGGACAAGTTTTATTCGAGAACTGTTTGATTTACTCGATATGCTCCTGTTTTCAGGGAGCATTGCCGCCATTATGATTTTGGTCACAGATCAGGAAAAACGGATTGCAGATTTTGCTGCCGGTACCATTGTGATATTGGATCGGTAAGCAAGCCTGTTAAACAACGGTTCCGCCATCAAGAATAATCACTTCGCCCGTCATATAGGTATTTTTATCCGAAACCATGAAGGCTGCAAATTCGGCCAACTCGGAAGGCTTTCCAAAGCGGCCTTTCATGCACCAGCTTTGATACATGGTTTTAAAATGTTCTGGAAGCGAATGTCCCAGGTCGGTATCAAAAATCCCGGCGGCAATTCCATTTACCGAAACTCCAAAGTTACAAGCTTCTCGGGCCAGGCATTTTGTAAACCCAACCACGGCAGCCTTGGTTGTGGCATAATGTACCGATGTTGGAAGGGCTCTAACACCCCCAATAGAGGTAATATTTAAAATTGATCCAGAGCGAAGCCGCATCATATTTTTATAAATGGGTTTTGTGAGGTAATACAATCCATTGATATTAATATCAACGATGGATTTCCAAGACTTTTCAGTGGTTGTTGCAAATAAATCTGCCTTGTTTACAGCGGCATTGTTGACCAAAATATTAATTTCACCAAATTTTTCAATAATGTCATCCACCATGTCCACAATACCCTGCTTATTGGTGACAGAAACTTTATAGGCCAACCCTTGTCGGCCACATTGGCGGATTTTTTCCAGAGTGTCTTGTGCGTCTATGTCAGAATTGGTGTAATTAAAGGCAACATCTGCGCCTTCCTGAGCAAAAACTTGACATAAGGCTTTCCCAATCCCTCGAGAGCCCCCTGAAATGAAAACCTTTTTACCGTTTAAAAGTCCCATAAGGTGTGTGATAACTTCCTACTACAATCGCTTTTAAGAATACAAGGTCACAATCATTTCATCATAACGTGGAGCATTCAAGGAAAGCAATTATTTTCAAAATCCAGCATTCCAAAACCCTAAACTGGATATTTGAGAATTTCTGAGGCGATTTTGTCTGCCGCTCCCGAGCAGTTGGCTTTTATGGTGGCTGCTTTCATTTCTTGATAGTGGCCAGGTGAATGAATTAAGGTATCCAGCGCTTGTAAAATCTGTTGTGGATCAGTTATTAAGGTGCCTGCACCTGAGGATTGGATAAATTTTGCCGTCCCGGCTTCTTGAGGCATCGGGGGGGTCAGGCAGTCTCCTAAAATGGGGAGTTGACAGGACAAGGCTTCAAAGGTGGTAAGTCCACCTAGCTTTGAGACCATTACATCTGAGGCGTTCATCCACTGCTCAACATTATTGGAAAATCCCAGCACTTTAATGGGAACCGATGTATTCACAGAAAGCTTTTTAGCATACTGATACAAGTTCTCATTTTGCCCCGCCAGAAAAACCAGTTGAATGTTATCCAAGGGCTTCCTCAACAAGGTTTCGTACAGATCGGGGACATTGCCTCCGCCAATCCAGCCGGCATTAACGAGGACTGTAAACCGTTCGGTATCAAGGCCTAACATTGCTTTTAAGGCTTGCTTTTCATCCACTGAGTTTAACGGCTTAAATTTAGAATGAACCGGCATGCCGGAAACCGCAATTCGGGAATCTTCGATGCCATAGGCAATCAGTTGGGCTTTGGCATCATCACTGGCCACAAAATACTGGGAAACTTCAGGGCAAGCCCAACCTTTCCAGAAGCCTGCACATGGGTCGGTCACAACGGTGATAATGGGGACTTTATCGATGAGCCGCAGCTTTTTTAAAAGATAAACGAAAAAATGCTGTGTCATAGGGTGAACGGAAACCAACTCCGTCGGGGTGATTTTTTCCACCAGTTGGACACCATATTTGAGGCAGAGTTGGAAGAGAAAATGCGATTCATACGGCCGTAAACGCTCAATGGCACCATAGTAATAGCGCATGTAATGCTGATGATAGCGGAGGAGATAGTTATACAGATCGGCAAAACGATGGGTTATAAAATTGGCTTCTTCCAGTACTTGTGCAATGTTGACTAATACTTGACCAGGGGAAAGTCGTGTAAAGCTCTCCTGGAGGGCCATTGCTGCACTCTGATGCCCCCCGCCGGTGCTGGATGACAAGATTAAAATACGCTTTGAAGGGCTCCTCATGGGCTATTCCTATCAAGGGGTTTTTGTGAGAGTATGCCAAGTTTATATTTAGTGTAGCGGAATTGGGGCAAAAGTAAAACGAGGCCTTCTGTGTTTGTTTTTATTTTGAGACAAATTGCGGATGGGGTGAGGGGATATTCTTAAGTTTTAATCGGCACAAAGGCTGCATTGGCATCGGTAAATTCGCTGATAATGGGTTTTAATGCTTCTGATTGGGCGATGATGAAATCAATGCGTTGGCCGTTGGGGGTGGTTTTAAGTGGGGGGCGAAGATGTGGCGGTAAATCCTTATGAGGCTGATAGCCTGTAATGTTAAGGGGGGCTTGAAATTGATCGGAAGTCCAGGTGGGGTTTTTTACCAAGACGAGTTCGCCATGCTGTGTAAAGCCAATGGCCTGATAAATCGTGTTTTTACTTCGAATATTGGAATATGCGATGCGCTGGGGCTTTTCATACACACGTTGCAGGCAGGCTTTAAACATGTTTTGCCACAGATCCTCCGCTTTAATGTTGGAATCTTTCATCAGGGGACGATTTAATTCTAAAAGTGAGGAGAGTCGTTTTTCAGCGTCTTGTGGGTTTTTCTGCCAATCCTCATGGTGAGGGAGTAAGATAGGGGGTAGAAAGGGGCTGGTTGCTTCTTGAGGCCGAATCTGTTTGAGTTGGAAGAAACGGAGTAATGGATTGTCTAAATTAAGTTTTCGCCCGTTATTATAATTTACCGTGGTGACCCATACGGGTCCGGCAGGGCTGAGGCCGGATAAAATCTTTTTACCTTCTGGAAAACGTTGAACAAAGGCTTTTAAACCTGGAGAAAGAATTTGTTTTTCAAATTCAAACACATCAGTGAGGTGAAGTGTCATTGGTTTATGGGTGCCAAATTCGATACGACTGGCGTATTTTGGGATCTGTGTTGCAAAAAGCCCAGTTTTCATTGCTGTTTTCTCTCTCTGAAACACTCATTTTGCCCAATACAAAAGGAGCTTAGCCAAATCCATTTTTTATGGAGCGTATCGTTATACTAACAACTTTTGAAGGCAAAGAAATTAATTGCTAAGAAAATTGAAACAAAAATCAACAATTCTTTAAAAAGCCTTAGGGGAGATTACAGAGAAATGAGGCTTTTTCGTATTCTCCCTCACTATAGATGGGGTATAAGTGTTGTGGAAAAGCGGTTTTAAGACGATCACCAATGGCCTCAATGACGGCATTTCCACCATTTTTCTCATCTTTTTGATAATTTTTCCGAAGTTTTGCAGGCAGAAGGGCCAAAAACATTTCTTTAACTCTTTGTGGGTTTCCTTGAATGGGGTTGATAGAAGGCTGTCCTTGGAGATCAAAGTTTTTGTTTCGTAGAAGAAAGATGTGTCCGTTAAGACTAAACCCAAAAGGGTTGTATAGCTTTTTCGGGTCATCCAGATCGGATAAACGTAAGTAGGGGGGATTCACCTTGTAAACTTCATTGATGCGGCGGCGAAACGACCTTGTCCACCATTCTTGGGCAGAAGACGGGTTACCATTAATAACGGGAAGCAAAAATGCCAGCAGTCTTTTAAAAACGTCGGGTTTTTCCTTGATCGAGAGGGTGACAGGTTTCTTAAAGACATCATGATTCAAGGTGAGGGAATCACCGCTATTTGCAGTAACCTCAAACACCTGTACAGGCGAATCCAATTCCACAGTGGCTGCAATTTGTTCGCCCTGTGGAAATCGCTTTGCAAAAGCTTGAAGCAGTTTAGGGTTGAGGTCTTCAGCGTCCTCTTTTTTAAAGGTTTCCCGAATGGTTCCAAACCGCAGTGGTGACTTTATCGTGTTCATTCCCAAAAGACGCATGCTCATCCCCATTTTTCCCAAGATCAAAATAAATCTAAAAATCCAAATTCGAATCGGTTTATACTTTTAAATAGCAGAAAAAGAGGGTTTTGAAAAGGGAAAATCTGATTATCGTTGGCGTGACAATCGGTAAAACCGTTGCCATAGCCGAAAAGAGACCCAAAACTGCATCAGTCCGGCTAAGAATAACATGGTGTTAATGACCAACCCAATGGCTTTTAGAAAAAGTGTGTTGAGAATGCATAAGGTGATTAAAGCAATCCCTGAAATTTGAAACAGGCGTACTCGCATCATAATGGTCGATTTCCGTTGGTTTTTCGATCTCATTTTAAGGAAGACCGTTTTAACGACATGGCCGAGGGCGTTGATTTTACCAGAGGTTGGATCGTTTGGAGTAAGGCGTCAGTGTAGTTTTGAAGTTCGATAAAATTAACTTTTTGGGCCAAGGTGCCAATCTGGTGAACCATCGCTAGATCCAATGTTGAAAAGCTCAATTGTTCAACTGGAACAGGGTTCTTAGAAGAAGAGGCCAGTGTGGTGAGGCCCGGTAAAACTCCGAGTTTTTGTCCCAAGGTTTCCATTAGGGCTGTAACATCGGTGTCCTTTAAGTCCATTGCAGCTTCTTGAAGCTGAAGAAGGGGGATAATTCTATGGGTAAGATGTTTATAAGCCTGATTTAACTCCCATTCTAAGATCCCCAATTTGCCATTGGGATTAAATTGGCAGGGGATTTTATATTTTTCGAGAAGCTGCGTTGTTTTAACCGTATAGATTGACTTAGAGCCTGCCAAATTAAGGGCAACAGGTTTTTTAAACAAGGTTAATGGGACTAAAGAAAGGTCGTACCCTTCATCTGGATTGGTAAACATGGCCCGTGAGATTTTTTGGACGAGGCGGTCTTTGTTCCGGGGCGAGATTTGCGCCATGGTTTCAAGGGCGGTCTCTAGTTTCTGGAGAATAACGTTGTAAACCATCCCGTAGGAAGCAATAATCAATTGGGGCACATAGCGATCTAAGAGTGAGACTTCTTCAAGCTCTGGCTCAGACAAAAAACCTAATATACAGAGCTTTTCCAGGAAATCTAAATACTCTTCAATAAATTCCGGTGTTTCCATCATCCCAGAGGTGACAATAATGAGTTCGGGGAGTTTGCCGCGATAAAAGGCATCGGTAAAGCCACCCATCAGTTTTTTTTCAATAGAAAGGCTTTTTCCAGAAACTTTTATTTCAGATAAATTGCGCTGTTTTTGGGTAATGGGGTCTTCTTTAGCACCAATGATGCGTTCTGCTTGACTATGAAAGAGTGCAGAGACGGATAAGCTATTGTAAGGATAAAATCCCACTTCTCCAAATTGAACGACTGCTTGCAACGTTGGCGATTTTTGTAGTTTCTCAAGACGGTCTGGCACAGAGTAAGCCCTTTAACCTCTTTTTTCTGAGTATACTATATTTTTGAGGTTAGGGGAGGTTAAAGCTGGTAAATGCCTAGTCAAAGAGGTTCACTACGAAAATTTTTCAGGCATTCTTTTTTTGAAAAAGCTATCCCGTAAAGATGCTTGACATGGCTGGGGCGGAGTGAGTGAGTTTCATTTTAGAAAGCCATTGATGGAGATCCTGATAAACTTTTTCCTGGTCAGATTCAGGCTCCATAAACACATCATGATAGAGATTTGCATAAGAAAATAAAGCTTTGTGATCCTGTGAAATTTGTTGATAAGCCAGTTTCATAGAATCTGGGTTGCAAATTACATCCAACTCCGGCACCACCACTGCTGTTGGAATCTGAATCTGTTGACTGCACTTAAAGGCCTTTTTACAAAGCATGTCTACAAAAAACAGATAAAGGGTGGGCATGGTTAATGGATTTTGAAACCAGGGATCATCGTGACGATCCGAGTTTTTGGTAAGCTCATGTATTCCGTAAGGAAGGGTCGTTAGGGCCTTTGAGCCCTTAAATAAAACCATGCTGTAGTTTTGAAGCTTAAACCGCCAAGAAAATAATTGGGGATGCGGATGAAATGCGGGTGCAACCAAGATTTCTGCTTTAAAAGGATGGGTGTAATTGGTTGTGTAAAGTGTCGCAAACACCCCCCCTAAACTAATGCCCAATAAAATGGGGGTACTCTGAGACTGAATCAACGCTTTCTCTTGGAGGTGAAGTACAAATTGATGGAAATCCCGAAGGTAATCTTGGGGATTTGGGTGGGGAGACTGAGCTTCGTTGAGGCCAAATCCTCGTGCATCCATACTGTAAACAGCGCCATGGTGCGGCAGAAATCGCTCTAAAAACGAGAGTGCATTTTTAACCGATCCACCCAGGCCTGGAATGAAAATAACGGGTGCCTGCACCTCCTGTAAGGGTTCAGATCGTAATATACCATAGCGCATGGGGGTTTCATCAACGCTTTTAAAGGATTGGACATAAAAAATATTACTCATTGCTGGCCCCATTCCATATTCTTTAGGATTATACCATTCTTGAGGGTGGGAATCATGGGAGCCGTTTGGTAGCGCTTGTTTGTGCTTTTGGGGAGGGGAAGAATTTAAAATTGTTTTATTTATGTTTCACCTGTTTTTCTCTGGTACTGGTGTTGCTTGCAAAATATCCCTCTATACGCTATGATAAGCCCCATCCCTCTGGGATTTGGGTGGTTCGCAACTGGAGGATTTTAAAGGGATGATATTGAATCTGTACAATCTTCTCAATGCAACGTCTAACAGCCATCGGTTTGGCGCTGCTGCTGCGCTAGCAGATCAATCTCGTATTGCTATGGCGGGGCAAATGCAACCCAATATGGGGCCAGCTGCTTTACAAAACACGTTTAATCTGGATAGAGCTCTTGAATTGCAATCAGTTCAATCCAAGGTTATGTTTGCAGCCAATCAGGCGATGCGAGAGTCTGCCACAAAAGCTTTAAAAGCCGATTTAGATCAGCAAAAACGCCTCAATCAAATTTGGTATTCTTAAACTTTAAAAAGGTTCGTTTTTTCCCACGGGAAATGGGCTCTGTTTATAGTGTTGATAGAGCTGATAAGTTTCGTGGCTTCCATGAAACCAGGACTCCAGCTGGTTGTTGGCCAGGTCTTGCTGCATCTGGGTTAAAATTGCAATAAATTGAGAGAGGATGTTGTTCAAATTTTCCTTGTTCTCCTGGAAAATTCCTTCCCAAACGCTATAAGGACTTGCCATTAATCGCATTTGATCATCAATGCCGCCCCCCAGGAATTTTAAAGCCTCTTCGGGTGCATTTTGTTTGAGGAGATTGGCTAGGGCCACGGCATAAAATTGCGGAAAATGGCTTACCATTGACATTAAGGCATCATGCTGTTGATAATCCAGGAAAACTGGCTGCATTTGAAGCTGTGTGAGCCAAGCTTCAATCTGGTGTTTAAACTCGTCCGGTGTTTTGTTACATGGGGTCAGTAAAAATCGCTTGCCCACAAAGAGATTCCAATGGCTATTTTCATACCCACTCACCTCTTTACCCCCCAAAGGGTGTCCGCCGATAAATGAAAAGTGGGTCGGGAGATTATCTGCAATTTGGCAGATCCCGCTTTTGGTGCTGCCTAAGTCCATCATCCGAAGGGGGACAGATGTGTGCTGAGTAATCGTTTTTAAAATCTCATAGCTGGGGTATAGATGGGTTCCCAGCACGATAAGATCGGTTTCGTAAAGCTGCGGATCAGTGAGATCTGTGAGCGCTTTATCAATGACCCCATCAGACTTTGCTTGTTCAAGA
The DNA here is from genome assembly GCA_025449835.1 of Vampirovibrionales bacterium. GTDB lineage: Bacteria > Cyanobacteriota > Vampirovibrionia > Vampirovibrionales > JAGQHJ01 > JANWIO01. The sequence continues at coordinate 1,805 of JANWIO010000140.1, read as the reverse complement.
ACTGGCAGCTTATCGAAGGCCATGAGATGGGTCTTCGGAAGCTGGTGTCGGATGAGCTTGGCAAAAGAACCGCCAATAAGCCCAAGACCAATGAGGCAAATGGATTGAAAAGGCGTCGCGACTTGTTGGGTTTGTGTCATCAACTAGGCCACCAGATGGGCTTCGGATTGAAGGGATCTGCCCATGGCCTGAGCAATGGGGGCAATTTCTTCCATCCAGTCGGAAAAATCTTCCAAGGAAAGGGCTTGGTTGGCATCACTTACCGACTTTTGGGGATTTGGATGAATTTCAATGATCAGCCCATCAGCCCCCACGGCGATGGCGGCTTTTGAAAGATCAGTGATGATATCCCGTCTTCCGGCAGCATGGCTGGGATCTACAATAACCGGCAGATGGGTTTGGCGTTTCAGCACTGCCACACCCCCCAAATCAAGAACGTTTCGGGTTTCAGGGTCGAAGCTTCGGATACCCCGTTCACACAAAATCACTCGTTCATTGCCTTCGGAGAGAATGTATTCTGCTGCCCAGAGAAGTTCGTCCAAGGTTGCTGCCAATCCCCGTTTTAATAAAATTGGTTTCTCTATTTTCCCCAAAGCTTTTAACAAAGCAAAGTTTTGCATATTTCGGCTGCCAACCTGAAGGACATCGGCATGGGCTGCCACCAAGTCAATCTGCTCAATGGCCATCACCTCGGTTATAACGGTCATGTAGTGTTGTTGGCGCATTTGATGGAGTAGCTGTAACCCTTTCTCTTCCAATCCCTGAAAGCTGTAAGGGGAGGTTCTGGGTTTGAAGGCACCGCCACGAAGCGAGGTAACGCCATGTTGCAATAACGTTTGGGTGATCTGTTCCAGCTGCGCCAGGCTTTCCACAGCACAAGGCCCAGCAACAATCCAGAGGTTTGAATCGCCACAAGATTGTCTAGGGGAGATTTGAACAGGATGGGTTCCTGGGTCATCCATCGTTTGAAGAACAAGTCGATTGGTCATTGGGAAGGGCTCCTTTCGGGGTTTTTAACAAAACAATCAAAAACCGCCGAACCTTTTGAGAAGAGGGTTCAGCGGTTTGAAGAAAATAACTAAGCTGTTTAATGCCGCTTAAAACCCTCTATGGGGTAAAAAAAGTAATAAAAATAATTGCTTGCGACAAATCCCATCTCATCATGATTTGTGAGATCGGCTGAATTGCTAGATTGCCAGCGGGCTATCATTTGTTTCACGAACTTCAATGCCTTTTTGAATTATTGTGCAAGCAAGAATTAAGATAATATCATCATTATAAACGGACTGGAAAAAGACGCAACCCCCAAGCGGCGATTTTAGACGGGGTGCTTAGGAGAGGCTTAGGGTTTGATGAAAAGCTTGTCCAAAGGCAAGGTGGGCACCATGCCCGCCTCGAAAAATTATGAAATGCCCTTTTACACGTTGAATGGGAATACCACACAACATTAAATCGCCTATAAAATCTAATATTTTGTGACGAATCGGTTCATCTGGCATACGGAGTTCGCTGGTATACCCGCCTTCATCGGTGAGTCCCAAGGTGTTCTCAAGGGTTACCCCTAAAGCCAATCCTTTAGCTTGAAGGGCAGGAAGTTCTGAGACAAATCCAAAGGTACGAGCTGGTGCAATCTCTTGGATCAAATCGCCTTCCGTTTGTTGCCAGTGAAACCAACGCTGCTGGAGATCGGGATGCGGAAAATGAACCAGATAGGTTATTTGAAAAGTCTCTGAAGGCACTGCAATAACTTGAATTTCTGGGTGCTGCGGATCACCGTAGCGAATCGGGGCTGAAAGTTCAATACT
>JANWIO010000139.1 GCA_025449835.1 Vampirovibrionales bacterium | reverse complement strand
CGCAGTAAACGACTTTTTGAACGATAAGATGGAGAAAGAGGCACAACAGGTTGCACAGCTTCCTAAAGCAGTAGAGGCCGTTTCTGAGCCTCCAATAATTCAGGCGTTTCAAGAATCCATTGTCAACCGACATGATCCCACGGCAGTCGATCCTAAAAAAGAGAAATCTTAAGGGCTGTCTTTATACAAGCGGCCGTTCTCTCCTCTGGACGCTCCCTAAAGGTAAATTTTTTAATGGGGATAGGGAAAAAGCTATTGAATGAGATTTTTTAGATGGAATGGGTAAAACAGCTTTTTTCCGAAAGGGGTGGAACCCCTTCGATAAGAGGGAACTTGTTCCCCTATTCTTAGACGGCTTCTTCTTTGCTGTTTACTGTGTTGTTTTCCGATGAATTCTCTTCTTCAGTAGCGGCTTTGAGTTCTGCTGACTCAGTGGGGCGAATAAACGAAATTAACCGCGTCTCTGACATTTGAACCCGGGCATCTTTTATGGCATACCGAACATCTTCATCAATATCTTTGTTTTCAATCAACCGATCCACCGATTTGGTGTTCACCTTAAAGGCCTGATTCTCAAGGCCAGCCATTTGGATAATCTGGCGTAAGGCACCGTCATCATACTCATAATTTCGGCGATAGGAGGACACCATGAGGTCGCCACTGGTGGTTAATAAAGGCTTTCCGCCTTCTTGAAAATAAAGTTTGAAAATCTCGCGTAGATCACTCATCTCCGATTGAAGCATTTGAACCGTTTTTTGAAGCCTTAAATATCGCTCTGCCAGGTAGGGGACATTTACAAGCTGTGAGAAATGCCATGCCATTTGCTGCTCATAAAGCTCTCGAAGCTGTGGATAAACCATTGCCAAGTTATTGGCGTCATCCAACGCCCGATGTTTTACATCGGGATTAAATCCAAATTTGTTGAGTAGGGCTGAAAGCCCATGGCTGGGTTCATCGGGAAAAACGGCTCGGAACATCTCAAAAGAATCAATCCTGAGGTTGGGAAGTCGCTTTTCATACAGGCGTTTACTGGCTTCGTTGAGAAAGCTGTAATCAAAAATGGCACTATGAGCAACAAAAGGGAGATCGCCCATAAATTCTAAAATCTTTGGGAGTACTTCCTCAATCGTTGGGGCATCCTGAACCATCTCTTCTGAAATGCCATGGACGTGAAAGCTACTGTGGCGGATAGGAACGTCTGGTTTTACCAGAGTTTCATAGGTATCTACAATCTCAGAACCTTCAAGCCGAACGGCACCAATCTCGATAATGCGTTCTGTACGGTGATCTAGGCCTGTGGTCTCAAGGTCTAGCACAATTAGGGTCTTATAATCAGATAGCATCACGTTTTTCTAGAATCATTATCGTTCCAATTTATATCTATTGTACCGAATCCATCGTGATTTGTCGCTGCGGTATTTAATGGATTTTAAGCCATATTCCCAAAATTCGCCAGTGTTAGGCGAAAAGAGACTCTGGGAGAACCTTTAATGCACGAGATGCACCAATTGATCTTCGATGGCCTTGATCTGTTGGGTCAATTCCTCTAAGCGGCTTTTGTTTTTTTCAACAACCGCTTCTGGAGCCCGATCCAGAAAACCGGGATTTGCAAGGAGCCCGCTCACTTGCTGAAATTCTTTTTGAAGGGTTTCCAGCTTTTTCTTCTGCCGACTAACTTCCGCTTCAACATCAATGGCACCGGCTAAGGATACAATCACTCGGTTGGTTCCCACAACGCCCACAACGGTATTGGGTGGCAACGTTTCAACTTTATCCGTAAACGTCAGCGATTCTAGTTTGACGAAGTGATAAAAGATGTCTTGGTTACTTTCCAGTGCTTCTCTTTGGCAAGAATCAGCACATTCGATAATCGCCGGTGTTTTATGCTGATGGGACACTCCTGAAGATTGACGAACATTGCGTAGCGTTCGAATGGTTTCAATGACATCTTGAACCGTGCGGGTATTTTGTAGATATACGTCTTCATTATAGTCAGGGGCTTGGGGGTAAGCACTAATCATAATGGATTTTTCTTTTCGGTGCGGGAGTTTTTGCCAAATCTCTTCAGTGATATAGGGCATAATGGGATGCAATAGCCGCAAAATGGAATCCAGCACAAACAATAAAATTCGTTGTGTATTGGCTTTTTGCGCATCTTCTCGGAGCTGTTTCTTGGCATATTCAACGTACCAGTCACAGAAAAAGTCCCAGATAAACAGATATAAACTGTCTGCTAGTTCCCCGTACCGATATGTTTTTAGCGAGAGGTTGGATTGGTAAACGATATGTTCCAATGCCGATAAAATCCAGCAATCCATACTGGTAAGCTGCTCTTGATCGATAGGTTGGTCATCCACGCCTTCCAAATTCATCAGTACAAAGCGAGACGCATTCCATAACTTATTGGCAAAGAGCTTTCCTTTTTCAAAACTGTCTTTTGAAAGCTTAATATCCTGGCCACCGTAGGTTACCAAACTGGTGAGAGAATAACGCAAGGCATCACATCCGTAGTCATCAATAATTTCCACAGGGTTAATGGTGTTTCCCTTGGATTTACTCATTTTCTGGCCTTTTTCATCCCGGATCAGCCCATGAATATAAACCGTGTGAAAGGGACTTTGGTCCGTAAGCTTGAGGCCAAACATCACCATCCGGGCGACCCAGAAGAAAATAATATCAAACCCGGTGACCAATACATCTGTTGGGTAAAACTTTTTAAAATCTTCCGCTTGGGTATCCGGCCACCCCAATGTGCTGAAAGGCCAAAGGCCTGAGGAAAACCACGTATCTAAAACATCCGTTTCCTGGCGAAGATCGGAAGATTGGCATTTTGTACATTGTGTGGGGGTTTCACGAGCAACGATTACTTCATCACAGCCGTTGCAATACCAAGCTGGAATTTGATGTCCCCACCATAACTGGCGACTAATACACCAATCTCGGATATTTTCCATCCAGTCGAGATAAATTTTGGTCCAACGTTCTGGAATAAACTGAATTTCACTGTGTTCAAGGCTGGCAATAGACTTTTCTGCCAATGGTTTGCATTTTACAAACCATTGTTTGGATAAAAGTGGTTCAATGGTTGTTCCACACCGTTGACAATGCCCAACACTGTGTACATGGGGCTGTTTCTGAATGAGAAATCCGTGTTGTTCAAGAAGTGCTTCTGTTTTTTGACGGGCTTCAAAGCGTTCCATCCCCTGAAGTGCTTCTGGCACCCTGGGATCCACTTTTAAGTTGCCGGATTCATCAATAACCCAGATGGGCTCTAAATGATGCCGAAGCGCAATTTCAAAATCATTGGGATCATGGGCGGGGGTAATTTTGAGCGCCCCGGTGCCAAAGTCCATCGCCACATGATTGTCTGTAATAATGGGTAATTCAGCATTGGCCAGAGGCAAAATAACAGTTTTCCCAATAAGATCTTTATAACGGCTATCTTGAGGATTTACAGCAACAGCCACATCTCCAAACATGGTTTCGGGGCGGGTTGTTGCCACCACCAGAGCGCCAGCGCCGTCTTTGAGAGGGTAACTGATTTCCCATAAGAAGCTTTCTTCATCTACATATTCGGTTTCAATATCTGAAATAGCAGATGTGCATCGAGGGCACCAGTTCACGATGCGGGCGCCACGGTAGATCAATCCATCCTCATACAGCCTTACAAAGGCTTCCCGAACGGCTTTAGATAGCCCATCATCCAGGGTAAACCGTTGACGACTCCAGTCTGGTGAAATTCCCAGGCGTCGAAACTGGTTTAAAATATCTTTTTTGCGGGCATTGGCCCAAGTCCACACTTCTTCTAAGAATTTTTCTCGGCCCAAATCATATTTGGTGAGGTTTTGAACGCGTAAATTCCGTTCTACCACGTTTTGGGTGGCAATTCCGGCATGGTCTGTCCCTGGCATCCAAAGGGTTTCATGACCTTGCATGCGATGCCAACGCACCAAAATATCTTGTAACGTATTATCTAACGCATGCCCCATGTGTAAGGTGCCGGTAACATTGGGCGGCGGAATGACAATACAAAATTTTTCTTCGGCCGGGGCATTAATTTCCGGACGAAACAGCAAATTATCTTCCCAAAAGGGATAAAGGCGATTTTCGACTTCGTGGGGTGAGTATGTTTTTTCCAGCATAATATTGTTTACACTTTAATACATAACGTAACAAATCGTTCTAACAGTGGGTTGACTGTGCAGGATTATAGTACAATAACACATGAGCTACCTGTAGAGTAGTCGTTGACCCTTTGTTCATTCACCAGCCAAGAACCGACACAGCGAGTGAGATGTTGCTTAAAAGTGGAGATGAGTATATGATACCGCCAACCGTTGAAGAAAAAACACCCGGAGTATACGTGCGTAGCAATCAACCTGATCATGATTTAGATTTTTTGTGGGATAAGGATCGCAAAAAAGGGGGCGAGTCAGACCGTTTTCATTTAAGCTTTTTTATCGGCGGGTTTGCTGCAGGGACCTTTGTAACCCTGGCCGCAACGGTTCTTTTCTTCTCCAGTGGTAAACTGATTCCCGCACCTAACGCAAATAAACCCCCTGTGGTCGAAGAACAAGTGTTGACGCCCAAAGATTTAACAGGCACCCAGGCAACCACCGCGTCTCCAAAAGTAGCGGCTCCATCTCAAACCCAAAATCAAGGTTTTCATTTTCCCTTTTTCTCGCCTAAACCGAAAGCACAAGCTGTTACTCAGCCGACACAGCCTGCAAATCCCTCTAAATCCTATACAGTTCAATCTGGAGATAGTTTGGGGAGTATTGCCATTAAGTTTTATCATAGCAGTAGCCCCAATCTTGTTGATAAAATCCAGCGGGCCAATGGCTTAAAAAGCCCTGATGCTGTGAAAATTGGCCAAAAATTGGAAATTCCATCCCAAAACAATTAATCCTTACTGGTGCGAGAAAGCCCGTAAAAACTGCCGTCTTATCGAATTTCTATTTCGCTTTGCTCCCGGTATTTTAAACTGGGGTATGGTGACAAGCGCTTTTTTTCATGTTCAGGGAACCCGTTGAGCAGGTCATCGTCAAAGAGATAGAATGAAAGGGTTCAAAATCAGATGCGCCGTCTTAACCAGGTGAAAAAGCGTGATATGGGTTGCCTTAAAAATACCCCAAGGCCTTATTGTCAAAGCACGAGGTCTTATCAATGGGATGTCTCAATCAAACGAAGGTGGCAAAGACATTGAGGAAAGGGCAACACCAATGAAGAATGTGATACTGGGTTTAATCATGTTTTTTTTACTCACCAGTTTTTTCTGGATTGCGCCGGGTTATGCGCAATATTATGGTCGTGCACGCCAAAATTCTGCATCGCTACAGGCTCAGGCCAATACGCCACAAAATATTCTCATTATTTTAGATGCCTCCGATAGCATGAACGACCGTATTGATGGGTCAAGCAAAATTCAAATGGCCAAAGATGTCGTGTTAAAAACCATTCGGTCGTTACCCCCCAATGTGAATGTTGGGCTTCGGGTGTATGGTTATCGGTTGGGTTCCATGAGTGGTTTCTTTTTCGGCCCATTTGGTGGCTTTGCTTCCGACGATAGCGCCTGCAAGCAAAGCAAATTGATGGTCCCCCTGGGTACGAATAACCGGGCGGCCATTGCCAGCGAATTGTTGTCTGTTCGGGCGGTGGGCAAAACGCCAATTACCTACAGTCTAAAAGAAGCTATTGAAAATGATTTTAGAGGTTATCCCGGTCAAAAAACCATTATTTTAATCAGCGATGGGCGTGAAACATGCTCTTATAATCCCTGTGACCTTGCTGTGGATATGGTGCGCTCCGGTGTTAATGTAAAAGTGGACACTATTGGTTTTGGGACGCATGATAAGGTGGCCGATGACCAGTTACGGTGCATTGCTTTATCGACCAAAGGGAAGTTCTACAGTGTGAATACAGCTGATGAATTAACCAAGAGTTTGCAAGACAGTACTCGTGTAAAAACCAATGTTCAGGCCAAGATATATGAAAACCCATAAAGTTCAAAAATACTGTCAAATGGCCCTCTGGCGACATTCCGTTTTCCGGATGAAGGTCTTTTTGGCGAATAACATATACAATAATGTCATGATGTATAGTCGATGAGTTTGGAGGTTTTGTTTGATGAAAAAAGTCGTGGTTTTAAGTTTAATATTGGGGCTCAGTTCGTTTACGTATGCAGGGTTTGCTCATCCAGCGAAGCAAGTTTCAAAAGCAGCGTCTCATATAGCTGTAAAAACGACAACACAAGATAAGGGGATTCTGGATCCGTCATACAAAAGTATCGATCCCTTGACCTTACTCCAGGATCCAGGGAAACTTATTGGGGAAAAATTCTCTTTTGAGGCCACTTTTAGTAGTTTTAATCCCTATGCAGTGGATTATAAAGGCGCCATGCGCTCTTCCAAAGATTATGTTGCCTTTTTAATTCAACGGCCTGATGTCACCTCTCATGATATCCCTCTGTCAGAATTAAAGCTGATTTATTCTCGGAAAAAAGCAGAAAAAGATATGATGAATGTGGAAACAGGGGATAAACTCTTAATTCAGGGTAAAGTGTTTAGCGCTGCTTTAGGGGATTCCTGGATGGATGTGACCGATGTGACCCTTGTCAAAAAAGGGCCAGAACACTTGGCAAAAGATGCTCATCCTGACGAAGATTAATTTTCAATTCGTTTAAAACGGCAAATTAAGTTCGCTCACAGTTATTGAACTAAGCAAGCGGGGCGCATTACGCCATCTCGCATGCCGTGGATCACTTTTTTATCTTTGGGGCATGTGGTGGCCAAAATGCCTGCTAAAATGGGCTCGTTTTCCTCCACAAAATAATAAGGGCATAGACGAGTTCGCCCTTCACTGTGAATCCGTTCACCCGAGGTTGGGTTGAAATACTCGTATGATTCAACTTTGGTATTTTCAAAGCGTTGCAAAATATGAGGAATGTTGTCAAATTCTGAAAAGGCTTCTTCAAGAGCCTCTTGCCAATAGGCTTGTGATAGGTCATGTCCCACCTTGACCCCACGGCTTCCCCACGATTGGAGGGAAAACCCGGAAGGTTTGATGACCAGTTCGCGTTGTTTTTGGGTAAGGGTGCCCAGTTGGCTAAAGTCTTTTAGTATTTTGCCTTGTAGGTTTAGCATTGGCACCACTTGCGCATGGGGGGGCAACACGGCTGGATCTAGAACCCACGTTTGTGGCACAATGTCTTTCAAAAAGTAAAAATCAGCTTCTCCCAGGTTCTTCACCCAAAATTCCTCTAAAAAGGGGGAATGCAACAATGCAAGTTGAAGTTTCTCTTCAAGATGGGGTTTAAATGGTGGGGTACAAGCTACCAGCCCTTTTTTAATAGCGTATTGAATCAGGTCAATTTGGGGGATATTGGGGAGATCAAAGAGTTCAAAACAGCGATAAATAATATGAATCTGCTGAAAGGTATTATCCGGGCGGATAAATCCAAGTTGATTCCGCTCTAAAGTCACTTCTCTCGGATGCAGTAGCGAGATCTCCGGATAAAATCCCTGGATGGTTCCCACCAGCCACGCCAATTCTTCTCGATAATCTGCGGCTTCATCGGATACAATGACCGCAATGCTGGGTCTCTCAATACTGGGGGGTGAGAGCTGAAGTAGCATGTTTAAAAATGCCTTGGGAATCCCCGCTTCGATACCGACCAACGGAAATCCTAATGCCCGATAGGCTTGATATAGTGCACCCGTGAACCCAATACCTCCGGGAACGGCATCAATTTCACAAAGGGTAAAGCCTTTTTCCGTCACCAATAAATCCGGACGAATCACCAACGGCAGAACATTACGAAATCGTTTCATTTGGCTAAAATTGATTAATTGCTCTGGCTTGTGACCATTCAACAATCTTTGAACCCAGTGATATTCAGGCTCTTTTAAGCTGGTTTTGTAGAGTAAGTCAATGGCTTGGGCAAAATGATGTAGGCATGGACCTAAGCGTGTTAATGTGTCAAGCTGTAATTGCGTAATACCATAAGGCTTGGGTGAGAGTAACCAACCAATTTCTGAAGCTGTTCCTGTCTCTCCTTGGCTATAAAGGGGTTTTTCTGGGAGATGTTGATGTAAATCCCTGAGCGTCATTTCATCCGTTGTCTGGCAAGTAAGGCTCATCTTATTTAAAACCCAAATAACTCCATTGCATAATAGCTTATAATAAAAGTAAACAAGAATCTGTTAGATTGAAAGGCATTTTTATCCGGGATGTTTTTTAAGCGGAAAAAAAATAAAACCGCCCACGATGCGGCCACAAGCCTTTTTATGGAGTCTCAACGCTTTCCGGTGCAAGAGGCATTAGAGAGTGCCATGTCGATGGATTTTGGTCTTAAAGAAGAATCCCCAGTTCCAGCGGATCCTCGCCAGGCAATTCGGGAAGAATCCAGCACCATGCAGATGTTAGGAAGCTTGGAAAGCTCTGCTTCAAATTTTTTAACCGAAACGCAAGAAACCGAATCGCCTGTGATTCATTCAAAACCGATTACCATGAGTCAGTTGCCTCAATCCGATAATGCTGTTGTAGAATTGCCACCGCCTGTGGCTGAGGAGCCGGTTCCCCCTGAAATTGTATTAGAAGAGCAACTTCAAGAATTGGTACAAACGTCTGTTGGGGAAGATATACCTGAAGAACCTCTTCCTGTGATGCCAGAAGAAGAAACCGTGACAGCGAGTTTGTCCTTAGCAGATCTCAGCGAAATGGTCTCCGATGAAAATGTTGGTTCAGAGGAAGAAATATCCGAAATCCCGCAATTGATCCCCTCAAAAGTTACTTCCATTAAAGGTAAGCGAAAAAAATCCGCTGAGTCGCCGTCAGCACTTCCCGCCATTCCGACTCTGGTTGCAAAAACTAAATCATTGGTTATGGAACAAGAAGAAAATCCAGAAATACCTTTGGTGGCACCCGCTGCTCTGCAAGCGACTTCTCAAAACGAAGGGGCTTTTGAAAGTTTTGTTCGCTCACTATTGGAAGAGGCGCGTCATGAAGCGATTGGGTTCCACATCAGTGATAAAAATCAGGTTGTGATACCGGCTAAATCTTTAGAAGCAGCCCCGTCTCCTGTTTTAGAAGAAATGATGCAGTCTGTAATCGTAAACCCACCAACTGAAACAGTTTTTAAAACGGAGGTGTCTTCTCCTCTTTCTGAATCTGAAGCGACAGAAGTTTTTGAAGCATCTGCTGTGGATGAAATTGTCTTTGAAAGCTTCATTTCTGAAGCGAAAACGGTATCCCTCCCTGAAAAAGAATTGGTTTCTGTGGCCGCAAGCACTGATAGTCGTGACAATTATGTTGTTGATTCTTTAGCTACGGGGAGTTTTTCGCCTCCTCTGCAGTCTGCCAGCACTAAAACTAGAATTGTTCCCTTGGGGGGATTGCCCAAAGAACAAAGCTTTGTCCGAGTGCAATCTCCAGGAAAAAGACATGGCCAGCCAGGGAAGATACGAACCTTACCCTTATTTACAGATTACCCCCCAGGCAGACCAACTTTACCTGAACAGCTATCGGAACAACCTGTTGTTGATACGTTTCATCAGGAGATCTCGGAGCTTGAGATAGAAGCCGATCATCGTTTTGAGGATACAACAGAAGAACAAGTCCTTTCTTCCTTTGTTGACACTGAAATAACAACGACGCAAAGCCCACAGGATGTTGAGGTCTCAGATTTTGATTTTGATTTTTCCTTGGATGTAGCGGATACTCTTGATATTAATTTAATGGATGATACGGATACCCTGATGGAATCTCGTATTCGTCAAGCCTTGCCTTCGGATGTGTTGGTTGATGTGGTTCCTGAGATTTCAAAAGAAGCCCTGTATCAACATTTACAGCCAGATGAAGAGATTCCCGCTGGCGAGGAACGTCTGGCGCTTGGCCCCCTGGATGGCATTGATATTTTAGCCGCCTCGACATTGGCTGAGGAATTTCAGTTGCTGCTGATTCATCATGAAGGAATTTATGCCTTGATGATGGATAATGGTGAACATGCGGCCCTTCTTAAGTCGTTTGATTCAAACCCCATTGCCCATAACCATCAATTTATTGTTACCGAAGAGACGGTACTTGCCAACAAGGTGATGTATATTGTACAAGTTGGAGATTGGCAAGGCATTATTGCCTTGGAAAGTGATGAAGCGAAACTTCAGGCGGAAATTGGATAAATGGTTAAACGACAAGTCCCTTCTACAGTTGATCTCCCCACCACGCTGGCGCAACGGGTTCAGCATTTTCGGGAAAGCCTAGGTATTACCCAATCTCGTTTGGCAGAGCTTGCAAATCTGCCGATTGAACAAATTCAAGATATCGAAAGTGGGATCGAACTCTTTTTATCACCCTCTGTTCGCCAAAAACTTTCACGGGTGCTCAAAATTCGCGCCATTGTGCTGAAGATAGTGGAGAAAGCACCTCAATTGCCCCCGTCTTCCCTTTCACAGGAGGGCCGTGATCACTACATTGAGGAGATGTTGCACTATCCCCATGAAACATACCCTTGCCCTGAGTGTGGCGCGCCTTTGGTCGTTCGCTTATTCCACCGACGCGATCTGGAAGACAATCCCTTGGTGGAAGTGAAAGCAAACTGTTCTCAATGCCTTTTTAAAATTTAAGATTGCCGGGATGTAATAGCCTTGTCGATCTGTTTCATCACTACAGCCGATAAAGCGGCAGTGACCATTCGCTTGGTGTTGGCTCGAACCAGCTTCATCAGAAGTTCTTTTCTGGCGGTGATAAGAAGGCCGAGACCAAAAGAAACTGCGACGCTGGGGATTGGATATTCCCGAACGGTTGCTTTCCAGTCTTTTAGCTCATGAATTCGATCTTCAATTTCGTTCATGGTTTGCGATAAGTGCTCTTTGGTCGTTTCAATGTCTGAACGGATTTGAGGGATTGTTTGTGCCATTTATTTTTGCTCCATAACAACACGACGATAACTTCTTTTGAGAGTGGTTTTTCTTTGTTGTTTTAAGATATTTTGAGCCGATCGGATTTGCCCTGCGCAAATCGCCAGAAAGGCGGCCGTTAGAACCAGGAGAATAATGGTTGTGGCAATGGTTGCGGCCAATATATTGAAGCCTCCGATGAGCATAAACAATATCAAGGAAATATACCCGATAAAAATCAGGGTGATTTGCAGAAAAATAAGGCCAGCCACGCCAAAAATGGCCGCTTTCACAAAGCGTTCCCCTTCTTCCCGAACTTCGGTTTTGGTCAGTTCAATGTGCTGCTGAATCAGTTCAGATAGGTCGGTGAACAGTTGTCGAATGAGATTCGGGATACTTTGACGCACTTCAGGGCCAAAGGTTGGTTGTAAACTCATACAAAATTCCCTTCAGTTAAATTATAGGAGGTAACTTTCTCCGTTAACGCAAGATTCTGCCAACTAAGAGCCCAAGGGCCAGTCCACCCAGAACACTTTTTCCAGGATGTTTACGGATGACTTGCTGGACATCATCTATCAATTCTTGAGAGTTCTTATCCTTAAAGTACAGTGCCACCCGATCAATACCCTTTGTCGTGGTTTCAATGGCTTTGTTGGTCTTTTCTTTCAACTGTTCTGAAAAGACGTCAATCTTTTCTGTAGCCTGTTTCCCAAATTGTGAAACTTGATCGGCCATGTGGGTTCCTGGATGTGTTGTGACGGAGCCTTCTGGATATCCTTTGCTTTCCATGATACCAATCCCTCTCAATACCAAATTATGTGCTTCGGAGTGTCAACTTATTATGCTGAATGAACAATCTTTCCTTCAATTCCCTAGGTGGGTATTCAAAATGGCGCTTTAAATGGGTAATTGTAACCAAAGGCAAGCTCTTGTTGAAGCAGCTCACTTAAATGACCAATTTTTAATAGTCAATTTTAAAAGAATAGAAACTGTCTTCAGGAAATATCAAAAATATATTCTTGCACATTTTTGTAGGTTATGGATAATGGATAGTATAAACACTAGAAAAAATATTCGACGACTGAATACACCGATGGTATCAATAAGGTGTTGCTCAGATGATAAACTTCCCTAGGTTAGACACGGTTTTTGAGAAAGAAGCGGAGCCTTACATCAAATGGATCAGTTACCTCCAAAGCAAAAAGAAGTCCTCGAAGCCATTATCCACTTTATTGCGGAGAATGGTTACCCGCCTACGATTCAACAACTGTGTGATCGTTGTGGCGTGACCTCGACCTCGACCATTCATTACCATTTAACGGCGTTACGCAAAAAAAATTATATCCATTGGAATGAGAGTGAGCGTCGGGCCATCACGGTTCGAGAGGATTTGATGACGAAAAAAGGTAAGCTCCCTGTTTTAGGCGTTATTGCCGCTGGGCTGCCTTTGCAAACCATGACAGATACGGTAGATTCTCTGGATTTAAGTGAAGATCTCTGTCCTGTTGGGTGTTATGTTCTTCGTGTTAAGGGAGAAAGCATGATTGAAGACCATATTATGGATGGTGATCTGGTTTTGGTAAACCCCAAGGCATCGGTAAAGGATGGTGATGTAGTTGTTGCTTTGGTGGAAGGTGAAACAGCAACATTAAAACGGCTTTATCGGGAAAAAGGGCATGTTCGGCTTCAACCCGCCAACAGTGCGATGGATCCCATTATTGTGAAAGACGTGGAAGTTCAAGGAAAAGTAGAAGCCGTAATTCGGCGTGTGAAATAAATCAACCCACTAGTTAATCCCATTACGCTGTAGATAAATACGTTAGACAAGACAAAAGATAAGGAGAGAGAGAATGGCTCGTCGGACTTTATTTGATTTTATTGGAATTTGCTTGGTTTTGCTGTGCCCATTTGTTTTTGGGTAATAGCACATGACTATCATTTATAAAAAACAGCCTCCCTGGGCTCCTATTCTCTTACAGCCCCCTGCTTTTGGTGGTTGGAGTGAATCATCAAAAGCAATGTATGAAATAGGGGGACGTGGGGCGAAGCCCCACAAAATCAGAACGGAGGGCCGGGGAGGGAAAGGACCCGGCAATAAAGAGGATGACTATTGTTTCAATTTCCATCCTGTGAGCCCAAAAACAAATGTTTCAATTTAAAACTCATCTATAACACACTCCTACACTCCAAGTACTTTCAGGTATCTTGTGCCCAAGATACCTTTTTCTTTTGCTCAAAAATTCTTTTACGAGCGAGGTAAACTTAATTCAAACAGGTAAAATCCGCCGGGTTGAATATCCACCTGAAGTTGCTCGGTATTCACCACAAAAGTACTGGGTTTATAACCATTTTTGGGTGCAATATCATACAGCTTTTGACGGGGGTTAAGGCCTGGAATCTCAACAATACCCTTACAGGCCCGATTCATACTTTTGTTGGCCAACACCAATAAGGTGCGTCCTTTGTACTGGCGAAGGAAGGCAATAATTTTGGGGCTTTGCTGATTTTGAATGACGCGTAGTGGTCTAAAGTTTCCGCGTGTCAAAATTGGACCATAGAGTTTGCTTTGCCGGATGTCCAACATCTTTTGCAGGAATTGGCCAATTTCAGGGTAAGCCCCCTGTGGACGGGGCCGCCAGTCGAAAATGTCAAAATGTCCGGGATAGCCTGTGGTAAAGCCATCCAAAATGTAGGGGTTCGTATCGGGCTGCGTTGCCATGAGGCCGGAAATCAGTTTGCAATACAGTGCACCGCCATGCTTCATGGTGCTGGGATCATCATGGGTGAGGAAACTCCCAATAAGCGATTTTTCAACGCCAACCCTTTGGAACATGGCCTTGTTTTGTTGCAGATATCGTAAGTATTGATTTGCATCCCAGTCCTGGAAGATGTGAAACTGGCCATAAATCGAGTCAAAACCGGCTTTTAATAATTCCTCAGGTTCGTCTCTGGGGATATTTTTCATGGGGGACGCATCTTCTTCGGTGTAGCTTTCTGCCAGCCACGCTTTTTCAGGGTATTGAGAAATAAATTGTTTCCAAAATCCCATGGTTCGAGCCCTGGCGACATCCGCTCGAAACCCATCGACGCCCACTTTTTTCACCATCAGATCAAAGAATCTTTGGTAATAAGCACGAAGGGCGGGCGAATCTTTTACAAACATTCGGATATCAACCCAATTGGTGGGGGTGAGTGGTTTCCCATCACTTCCCCGAGCCAGGAGATCTGGCCGACTTTCAGCCAAATCTACCGAGGCGCAACTGGGAATGTCAATCATCACATGAATTCCCTGCTTGTGTGCAGCTTCTACAAACTGTCTGGCTTCTTCAACCACACTTAAACCATTGTTCGGTTCGTCAAATTCTTCATTAATTTGATCATAGGCTGAGGGAGAGTAAAGACTGCCGGGTG
>JANWIO010000138.1 GCA_025449835.1 Vampirovibrionales bacterium | reverse complement strand
CGCCACGAGCAATGGGGCCATCGATAAAACCCCGGATGGCAGGGATGTTCTTCCGAAAGATCGCTTCAAAAAATTGCTTTACCGGGGTTTCATTTTCCAGCGCTGCCTCATTGCCAAAGCGAACCGGCTGAGGAGTAGTCTGTTTAACACCAAACCCCAAGGCCTGCGCAGGGCGTTGGGATAGGGGGGTAGACGTTTTGGGTAAAAGTTGGGAAAGCATCATCATCTGTGAATCTCCTCTAAGCCTTCTTGGCGGAAAGATTGAAGTAACGCCCCAATCGCTGAAAGAACTTCAGATAAGCCGGTACCTCAACCTTGATGGCCAGCGCCTTGAGATAAGCTTTTTCACCATCCTCGCTCAGCCCCGGCGGGAAACTACCGGTGTTCTGAAGAATCGATTTGGCCACCGCAAAATGCTCTTGAGCAATGGCCAGTTGCACGGGTGTATATCCTTGTTTTGATTTCAGGGTATGGTCTGCCTTGTCAGCCAGGAGCCATACCACAATATCACCATTGCCATTCAAGGCTGCATAATGTAAGGGTGTAAAGCCACGGTAATCTTTGGCATTCAAATCGGCTTTCGCTTCCATTAAAACTGGAATTGCCGCTTTGTTTGCACATTGAACCGCTTTGTGAAGGGGGGTGGTACGCTCCTCATCTGAAAAATCAAGATCGGCCCCAGCCTGGAGGAGCCTTTTCAGAATGTCAGGATTCTGACGGTCCGCCGCATGGTACAAGGGGGTTCTAAAGTAACGCGCCGGAATATTCGGATCGGCGCCACTTTCCAGCAGCATGTTCACCACTTGGGCTTTTTGTCCAATAACTGCCTGACTCAATGCCGTGTAGCCTTCGTCATTTCGAACATTAATATCCAGTTCGCCCCGTGCAATGGGGCCATGCAAAAAGCCCTGAATCGCCCCAGCATCTCCGTTTAGGGCTGCGTCCATAAATTGATGAACCACCTCTGCTTTTTTCGTGCCAGCACCAAAGCGAAGGGTGGGGGTATCGGCCTTGGGAGATTGCAATTTTGCCGCCGGTTTTCGGCTTTGAATCGATACGTTAGGTAAAATCGGTTGTATCACAGTTCTGGGTCTCCTGTTTTTGGGTTCTATTGGACGAAAAAAAGCCTTGAAAAATCAGGCTGAGGGAGCTGTAAAGAAATCAACAAATTTGGCGATGATCTGCTTGTACAAAGGCTCAACCGTGGTGGCCTTGGCTTTAAGATAGGCTACTTCTTCCTCTGGCGATTTAAGCCCTTCGGGAAGTTGCCCGGCATGTTTCAGTATCTGTTTGGCCACATCAAAGTTGTTATAGTGAACAGCCACTTGAAAAGGCGTGAAGCCAGCTTTGTTACAAACAGAGAATGCCCCCTTTTCGAGGAGGACTTGAACAACATCAACCGACCCATTGCTTGCAGCAAGATGTAAAGGCGTATAGCCAGACGAATTTCTAGCGTTAACGCTTGCTTTTGCCTGCAAGAGAGTGATAACCGTTCCAACACTCCCACGTGATGCCGCAAAGTGTAACGGGCTATCCTTAAAGTAATCTACTTTATTGGGATCAGCACCAGATGCAAGGAGCATTTCCACCATGTTTTGCCGATCACTCTCCACCGCTCGGTGTAAGCCAGTCCAGCCCTTGCCATCTTTCGCATTAATACTGAGTTCTCCCCGAAGAATAGGGCCATCCAGAAAGCCCCGTAACGTCGAAACATCCCCATTTTCAATGGCATCAAACACTTTCTTGACCCCATTGTCTCTGAGGACGCTAGCGCCAAAGCGCAGGGAAGCAGTATCGGCCTTGGGAGATTGCAATTTTGCAGCCGGTTTACGGTTTTGAAGTAATACGTTGGGTAAAATCGGTTTGATCATGTCGTTATCTCCTGTTGGGTTAAATCACAAATAATACAGACTAGCCTTTAAGCCCCTTGAGTAGTATTTCTTTAAGGGCGTTAAACCGGCTTTCCATCCTTTCATTTGCCATAAACACAGGAGGTTCCAGCATCAGCCTGGCTACCTCCGGCTGTTTGTCTCGGATGGCTAAATCCAAGGGGGTTTGGCCTTGCTTGTTTTGAATCATCGGGTCAGCACCAACATTCAACAGCGCTCTGGCCTTTTCCACTTTTTCATCCGAAGCCGCCACGTGTAAGGGGGTCCAGCCATCTTCATTTTTGGAATTAGGGTTGGCTTTGGCCCTTAAGAGCTGTTTAACGATTTCGGCCGTCCCAAAGGCAATGGCGTTATATAAGGGGTTCCAACCCGAAGCACAGAGAATGTTTGGATTTGCTCCTTCTTGGAGAAGCATTTTCACGGCACTAGGCCTTTTTAAGCTTGCTGCCATGTGTAAAGCAGTCTCGCCATCTTCATCGATGGCATCAATATTCACATGGCCTCTCAGCACAGGACCTTCCAGATAGGCTTGCAAGGTTTTGGTATCCCCTCCGCCAGCAGCTTCAATAAATTTCTGCGTGGCCTTATGGAAGTCTGTTACCCAAGGCGCTTCGGCGTATTGAAGTAATTTTGCCACGTTCCCCCATCTCCGCTCCCTTGCCAGGTTAAAAGGGGTTTTCCCAGCATTGTTTTTCACCGTCAGGTCAGCATCGGCATCCAGCAGAATATTCACCAGGTCGGTTTTGAAAACGCAAGCCGCACGATGTAAGGGTGTATTCCCATCACGATCTCTTACATTGGGGTCGGCACCTGCCTTAAGGAGGGTTTTCATCATCTCAGTATCACCATGCAAGGTGGCCCAATGCAACGCCGAGTGGCCATCTTTCATCGCTATGGCATTGATGGGGATCAGACGTTTTATCATGGGATCTGCCACCATGTGCTGAACATGCGCTGTATCTCCTTTGCGAGCGGCCGTTAAAAATTGGTCGACGGCCTCCTCAGAAGTCTGACATGGGGCATACTGGGCATATTGGATTTCATGATGGGCGGTTTGAAGGAGTTTTAAGACATCGTCATACTTATTACGGACCTCGAATTGAAAATCCAAAGCCACTTGATAAGGGGTTTCACCACGCCTGTTTTTAATCATCACGTTGGCGCCTGCATCCAACAGAATTTTGGCGATATCAGCCCTTCCTGATCTGGCGGCATCGTGCAAAGGCGTATCATCGCCAGCATCTTTGGAATGGAAGTCTGCGCCACCCTTGAGGAGTGCTTTTACCACATCGGCATGGCCTTGGGAAATAGCCTGCTCTAGCGGGTACCCTTGAAAAGTATCCGGGATGTTTGGGTTTGCCCCG
The DNA here is from genome assembly GCA_025449835.1 of Vampirovibrionales bacterium. GTDB lineage: Bacteria > Cyanobacteriota > Vampirovibrionia > Vampirovibrionales > JAGQHJ01 > JANWIO01. Next base: position 3,792 of record JANWIO010000138.1, on the reverse strand, counting down.
GCGTCCAGGAGCTTTTGGGTGAGCCCAACCAGCCCTTGCCGAGCAACTTGATACAAAGCCGTTCGCCCCTTTTCATCCTGGAAATCGACATTAATCCCATCTTGGGCCACGGGGCCTTCTAAAAAGGTCTTCACCGTTCGAATTTGAAGTATTTTTGCCGTTTCAAGCTGCCGATTATCGAGCGCCCAGTCTAAAGGTGTTTTATCCCGATTGTTTTTCGGATTGAGCGCTGCCCCAGCCCCCAGAAGCATATAGACAATCTCGGTTTTGCCCCACCGGGCTGCACCATGGAGGGGTGTACTGCCTTCAGCATCTTTTACATTGGGGTCTGCACCGGCATTGAGGAGCTGTTTTACCGTCTCTGGTGTTCCCAATATGGCAGCCTGATGAAGTGCCGTCACACCTGAATGTTCCTCTTTTGTATTGATATCCACATTCCCCTTGTCAGCCACACGTTCAAGCACGTTTTGAAGTGCTTGGGCATCACTGCTTCTGGCAGCCGCCACAAGTTCTTTGATGAATCCAGCATTTTCGTTGCTCCCAAAGCGAAGGGTCAAGCTATCCGGTTTGGTAGCCGCAAATTTTGCAGCCTGTGGCCTGCTTTGAAAAGCGGCTTTCGGGTTGCGGTTAACTCGTGTGGGCTGAAGGGGGGGTATCATCATTTTTTTCTCCTGTTTAATTAAATTTGGCTAAAAAGCGGGATTCGTCTTCGATTAGTCTGGTTCTTGCCACTTTGAATACGGCAGTCTTAAAGATCTCAAGCTGTTCTTTATCACTTTTACCCTGGGTAAACTGCGGAGAGTTGAGGATAAGCTCTACAGCGCCAATATTGTCCTTTTCCAGCGCAGTCTCTATGGCAGAGTAGCCATCATACGTTCTCATCATCGGGTCGGCCCCAGCCTTAAGAAGCGCTTCGATCTTAGCCACATTGCCCGATAAAGAAGCCACCAAACATAAGGGCGTTGCCCCAACTTCATTTTGGAGATTGGGATTACCCCCTTTATTTAAGAGCTGTTCCAAAATTTCCAGGTTGACATGGGATAAGGCCGCAGCATTATGCAAAGGCCCTTGCCCCCAGCTATCGAGAAGACTCGTATCGGCCCCAGCCGCCAGGAGGCGTCCCACAAATTGCTCTTTGCCTTGTTTGACTGCAAGATTTAAAGGCGTTAGGCCCGAATAGTTCTGATCATTCAAGTCGGCACCTGCGGTCATCAGCATTTCAAGAACCCGGGGCTGATTGTTCTGAACGGCCCAATGCAAGGCCGAGGAGCCTTCTCTTTCTTCATAGGCGTTAATATTGAGTTTGCCCTCTTGGACGGGGCCCTCTAACATCTGCTGAAGGGTTTGGAGATCACCCATTTTTGCAGCATTCATAAATCGCGCCACCAGGGCCGCTGGAGTTTCAGGTTGAGGGGTGCTTCCAAAGCGAATGGTGAGAATGTCAGCTTTTGGGGCTGCAAATTTTGGGCTCTGGGCTCGGCTTTGAAAAGCAGCTTTCGGGCTAAGGTTCATTTGTGTGGGTTGAAGGGATAAAATCATGCGTTTTTTCCTGTGCTGAATTAATCTTCGTCGCCAGCAAATACTTTGAAGACGGCTGTTTTTAAGATCTCAAATTTCTGTTGATCGCTTTTGCCGTGGGCAAATTGTTCAGAGTCTAAGATAAGCTTCGCAACGCCATGGTTTCCAAACCCCAGTGCACTCTCTAGCGCATTGTTTCCTTCATTTGTTTCAATCATGGGGTCGGCTCCCGCTTTAAGAAGCACTTTTACCTTGTCAAGGTTTTCCGACCAAGTAGCCACCGAGTACAAGGGTGTTGCCCCATACAAATTTTTGAGATTGGGATTAGCCCCTTTCTTTAAGAGGGTTTCCAGGATTTCCAAACTCACATTGGATAAGGCAGCGGCCTGATGCAAAGGGGATTCCTTGGAGCCATCGGGAAGATTGACATCTGCTCCTGCGGCCAGGAGACGGTCCACCATTTCCGCTCTCCCTTGTCGCACTGCAAGATTTAAAGGGGTCATGCCACCATAATCTTGACTATTAATGTTGATACCGGCTTTAATCAGCATTTCAGCAACATTGGGGTAATTATAATTAACAGCCCAATGCAAGGCGCCTCTGCCCTCTTTGTCATCATAAACTTCAATGTCCAGCTTGCCTTGCTTTCTCAGCGGCCCCTCTAATAGCGCCTGAAGGGTTTCGACATTCCCATTTTTGGCTGCATTCAGAAACGACTTTTCAGCGGAAGAGCTTTCAGATTGTTTAACAGCGCCAAAGCGCAGGGCAACGCTATCCGCTTTTGGGGCTGCAAATTTTGGGCTCTGGAGTCGGCTTTGAAAAGCGGCTTTGGGGTTTACGGTTGTGATTTTGGGTTGAATCGGGGTGATCATGGTTCTTTATCTCCTGTGTGTGTGTTGTAATGAACAAGAATCGTGTTTGGCGAGTCCTCCTCAGGCCGAGAGCTTGAAAAAACTGGCAAGTTTCCGGAATAATCGCTTGTGCAGTGGCGCTGCTGCGTAAAGAACCTCTGCCACGTCAGAGCGCTTGCATTTAATCGCCAGCGCCAAGGGCGTATAACCAAAATTATCTTTAATATTGTCTTTTGCACCTGCCTTCAACAGCAAATTAATGGCATCAACGCTGCCACACCATCCTGCATAGTGTAAAGGCGTCTCATTACGGTTTGTTGTGATGTTTGGATCGGCCCCAGCGTCAAGAAGCAGCTTTACTTCCTTTACTTGTCCCCAATCAGCAGCCAGGTGCAAGGGGGTCCAACCATCTTGGTCTTGAAGATTGAGATTTGCACCGGCACCCAACAGTATTTTTGCAACGTCAGTATGCATTTTGCCGATAGCCCAATGTAAAGCGGTGTACCCTTCTGAATCTTGGGCATTAATGTCCACGTTGGCCTCATTTAAAAGCCGCCGTAGGGTCTTTGTATCCCCAATTTCAGCGGCTTGAAGAAATTCCGTGTTGATTTCTGCATTATCGCCAGGTTTGCCAGATTCTATTTCCTGGGTTCCAAATCGTAAAGAAAGCGTATCGGGTGTTAAATCACCCAATTTAGCCGATTGGTTTCGGTTGCGGTTTGCCGGTTGTGGATATCTGGTCAAAACTTTGGCCTGAAGGGGATTAATCATATTTCCACCTCTTGTTTTTATAAACATTTATAAATACCTATTTGAAGTTTCATTTTATGACAAATATGAATTGCAAAAAACAGAGCGGGGGATTATTTACATTTCTTAAGAGTCAAGGAGCAGGTCATGAAGATTTTTTTATTCCAGAGGCCGTTCCCTCCTCTGGACACCTCCCTAAGTTGAGGCTTGGGGATAGGGGAAAGCGGCTGAATGGGCCATTTTTACAATAATGGGAAGTGCGCTTTTCCCGAAAGGGGTGAAACCCCTTCGATAAGAGGGAACTTGTTCCCCTCTGGACACCTCCCTAAGTTGAGGCTTGGGGATAGGGGAAAGCGGCTGAATGGGCCATTTTTACAATAATGGGAAGTGCGCTTTTCCCGAAAGGGGTGAAACCCCTTCGATGAGAGGGAACTTGTTCCCCTCTGGACACCTCCCTGATGAAGGTTCAAAATCGCTAAAAAAGCCCCTGGAAAAACCAAGGGCTTTGTTGAGAGCCTCGTTTTGGGGATAGGGAAAAAGCCATTAAATGGATTTTTTGAATGGAATGCAAAAATCGCTTTTTCCCGAAAGGGGTGAAACCCCTTCGATAAGAGGGAACTTGTTCCCCTCTGGACACCTCCCTGGCTGGATTGTTTCCAACAAACGGAAAGTG